>NZ_JASATF010000030.1:0-83049 GCF_038440175.1 Cupriavidus sp. OTU4054 | reverse complement strand
CCCCCCGTTTATTTCCCCCCCCCCCCGCCCCCCCCCCGCGCCCCCGCCGCTGCGCGGCATGCAGCCCGATTTCTACGGCGCCTACTTCGAGCAGGCACTCGACACGGCGCGCGACAAGGTGGCGGCGGCGCGCTGAGCGCCCATGCGACGGAATGACGCAGCCCCGCCGGGGGCCGAACGGCGGGCGACGCACGGCCGCGCGCGGCAGTAGAATAGACGCCACTCCGGGCCCCCACCCGTGCCTACATCGGACCGCAACATGTCGACAACCGCTACTTCCGGCAGCAAGCGCCTGCCCATCGCCATCGCCGCCCTGGTCATCGTGGCCGTGCTCGGCTGGTTTGGCTTCCGCGCGCTGTCGCCGGCCAACGCCGCGCCGGCCGCCACGTTCACGCTGCTTTCCGGCGACAAGGTCGGTACCGCGGACCTCAAGGGCAAGGTCTATATCGTCAACTTCTGGGCCACGAGCTGCACGACCTGCGTGAAGGAGATGCCGGACATGGTCCGCACCTACCAGCAGTTCAAGGACAAGGGCCTGGAATTCGTCGCGGTGGCGATGAACTACGATCCGCCGATGTACGTGATGAACTACGCCAAGACGCGCGAACTGCCATTCAAGGTGGCGATGGACTCCGACGGCACGGCCGCCAAGGCGTTCGGCAACGTGCAGCTGACGCCGACCACGTTCGTCGTGGACAAGAACGGCAAGATTCTCAAGCGCTATGTGGGCGAGCCCGAGTGGGATGCGCTGCACAAGCTGCTGGAAGGCGCGCTGGCGGCCTGAGCGGCGCCGTCCCCGCTGTCGCAAAAAAGGTGCCGCAAGGCACCTTTTTTGTTGTGCGCTTGATTCCGCATGCTGTATGCATATACAGTGGGCGCCAGCTTTCCTTCCGCCGCCCCGCCGTGTCCATCGAACTTGCCCCCGACATCACTTCCGCGCCCGCGGCGCCGCCCGCCGAGCCGGCTGCTTACCTCACGAAGCTCAATCCCGAGCAGCGCGCGGCCGTGGAGCACGCCAGCGATGCCCCGCTGCTGATCATCGCGGGCGCGGGGTCGGGCAAGACCAATACGCTCGCGCACCGCGTCGCGCATCTGGTGCTCGGCGGCGCCGACCCGCGCCGCATCCTGCTGCTGACGTTCTCGCGCCGCGCGGCGGCCGAGATGGGACGCCGCGTCGAGCGCATCGTCGATCAGGCGCTTGGCACGCAGACGGGCGCGGGCCGCGCGGCGCTGCAATGGTCGGGCACGTTCCACGCGATCGGCGCGCGGCTGCTGCGCGAATATGCGGAGACGCTCGGGCTGGCCCAGTCGTTCACGATCAGCGACCGCGGCGATTCCGCGGACCTGATGCACGTGGTGCGGCACGACCTCGGCCTGTCGGAGCAGACCTCTCGCTTTCCGCGCAAGGAGACCTGCCTTGCGATCTACTCGCGCGTGGTCAACACGCAGCTGCCGCTCGAGGTCGTGCTGAAGACGCAGTTCCCCCGCTATGCGATGTGGGCCGAGGCGCTCAACGGCCTGTTCGCGGGCTACGTGGAAGCCAAGCAGAAACAGCAGGTGCTCGATTACGACGACCTGCTGCTGTACTGGGCGCAGGCGATGCAGGAACCGGCCATCGCGCAGGACATGGGCGCGCGCTTCGACCACGTGCTCGTGGACGAGTACCAGGACACCAATGCACTGCAGGCGTCGATCCTGCTCGCGCTCAAACCCGATGGGCGCGGCCTGACCGTGGTCGGCGACGACGCGCAATCGATCTACGCGTTCCGCGGCGCCACGGTGCGCAATATCCTCGATTTTCCGACGCACTTCACGCCGGCCGCGCATCAGGTCACGCTCTCGCAGAACTATCGGTCGACGCAACCGATCCTGACCGCGGCCAACGCGGTCATCGGCCTCGCGGCCGAACGCTTTACCAAGGACCTGTGGTCGGACCGCGCGTCCGCCGAGAAACCCGGCGTGGTGGTGGTCAACGACGAGGCCGATCAGGCGCGCTTCGTGGTGGAGCAGGTGCTCGCGCGCCGCGAGGCGGGCCTGACGCTGATGTCGCAGGCCGTGCTGTTCCGCGCGGCCGATCACAGCGCGCAGGTCGAGATCGAACTCGCGCGGCGCAATATCCCGTTCGTGAAGTTCGGCGGGTTGAAGTTCCTCGAATCGACGCACGTGAAGGATGTGATGGCCGTGCTGCGGTGGTTCGAGAATCCGCGCGATCGCATGGCCGGGTTCCGCACGCTGCAGTTGTTGCCGGGCGTCGGGCCGAAGACCGCCGGGCGCGTGCTCGACGGCCTGGAAGGCGCGATGGCGCCGCTGGATGCGCTTTCCGCCTTCGAGCCACCGCCTGCCGCCGCGCCGGCGTGGGCCGAGTTGCTGACGCTTGCCGATGCGCTGATGGCACCGGCCTCCGCATGGCCTTCCGCGTTCGAGCAGGTGATCGCATGGTACGAACCGCATCTGGAACGGCTGCACGACGATGCCGCCGCGCGGCAGGCCGATCTGCAGCAGCTCGAACGCATCGCGGCGACCTATGCCTCGCGCGAGCGCTTCCTGACCGAGCTCACGCTCGATCCGCCCAGCGCCTCGAGCGACGAATCGGGGGTGCCCTCGCGCGACGAGGACTATCTGATCCTGTCGACGATTCACTCGGCGAAGGGGCAGGAGTGGAAGGCCGTCTATGTGCTCAACGCGGTGGACGGCTGCATGCCGTCGGACCTCGCGACGGGTACCACGGAGGAGATCGAGGAAGAGCGCCGGCTGCTGTACGTGGCGATGACCCGCGCGAAGGATCACCTCGACGTGATCGTGCCGCAGCGCTTCTATGTGCATCAGCAGGTGGGCTTCGGCGACAAGCACGTGTATGCCTCGCGCACGCGTTTCCTGCCCAATCGCGTGATGACGAATTTCTACAGTCGCTCATGGCCGCCGCCGCCGATGCCCGGCGATGCGCCCGCGAAGGCGCCGCTGCCAAAGATGGATCTGGCGGGACGCATGCGCGGGATGTGGAAGTGATGACCCGCCGCTACAGCCCGTATCGCTTGATCTTGTCGTAGAGCGTGGCCTTGCCGACCTGCAACAGGTCGGCGGCCTGGCTCACCGCGCCGCCCGTGCGCGCGAGCACGTCGGCGATGACCGCGCGCTCGTAGTGCTCCATCCGCTCGCGCAACGGCTGCGAGTCCTCGTGCGCCTCGGCCTTCGCCTGGTTGCCTTCCGGCACGCCGAGCACGAAGCGGTCGGCCGCGTTGCGCAGCTCGCGCACATTGCCCGGCCATGGCCGCTGCATCAGCGCCTGCCGCTGCATCTCCGACAGGATCGGCGCGGGCCGCTGGTAGCGCACCGCGGCCACGAGCATGAAGTGTTCGAACAGCGGCACGATGTCCTCGCGCCGGTCGCGCAGCGGCGGCAGCGGAATCGTGACGACGTTGAGGCGATAGTAGAGATCCTGCCGAAACACGCCCTGCTCGACCAGCGCTTCCATGTCGCCCTTGGCGGCCGCGACGATGCGGACGTCGATGCGGATCGATGCATTGGACCCGAGCCGCTCCAGCGTGCCTTCCTGCAGCACGCGCAGCAGCTTGACCTGCAGCGCCAGCGGCATGCTCTCGATCTCGTCGAGGAACAGCGTGCCGCCCGACGCGTGTTCGAGCTTGCCGACGCGGCGCTTGCCCGCGCCCGTGAACGCGCCGGCCTCGTGGCCGAACATCTCGCTCTCGAAGATCGACTCGGGGACCGCGCCGCAATTGAGCGCGATAAACGGCGCCTCGCGGCGCGTGGACAGCGCATGCAGGCTGCGCGCGACGAGTTCCTTGCCGGTGCCGGTCTCGCCGTTGATCATGACGGGCACGTCCGTCGCGGCGACGTTGGCGATGAGCCCGCGCACCTGCTCGATGGCCGGCGACCGGCCGATGATGCGCGTGCCCGCCGCGGGCCCGGCGAGTTCGCGGCGCAGCGCGACGTTCTCCAGTTCCAGCGCGCGGCGTTCGAGCGCGCGCCGCACGGTATCGGTCAGGCGGTCCGCGCCGAATGGCTTCTCGATAAAGTCGTAGGCGCCCTCGCGCATCGCCTGCACGGCCATCGTGATGTCGCCGTGGCCCGTGACCAGAATCACGGGCACGCCGGGCGCCGCGTTGCGGCAGTGGTGGAGCAGATCGAGCCCGCTCGCGCCGCCGAGGCGCACGTCGGTGACCAGCACGCCGGGGAAATCGGGCGCGAGGTGCGGCATCGCCGCTTCCGCGGACGGCAGCGCCAGCACGGAGAACCCGGCCAGTTCGAGGCTCTGTGCCGTGGCCTGTCGCACCAGCGGCTCATCCTCGACGAACAGCACTCGCAAACCGTCTTGCATTGTCGTTTCCTGCTTTCAGCTATGGACGGGCTGATGTGCCCGCCGCAATGTCACCACGAATTCCGCGCCCGTGACCCCCGTCATACCCGCCATGCCGGCTCCGGCTTCCACGTTGCGCGCGGCGAGCTGCCCGCCGAACTCGCGCACGATCGACGACGAGATGGCGAGGCCGAGCCCGAGGCCCTGCCCGATCTCCTTGGTCGTGAAGAACGGTTCGAACAGGCGCGGCAGTGCCTCGGCGGCGATACCGCCGCCATTGTCGCGCACGGTCACCGTGACGAGCGACTCGTTCGACCTGACCGTGATATCGATATGGCCCTCGGTATGGTCCGCCGCGCGCGCCGAAGCGATCGCGTCGAGCGCGTTGCCGACGAGGTTCAGCAGCACCTGCTCGAGCTTGAGTTCGTCGGCCCATACGGCAATGTCCTCCGCGCCGGACGCGGCGTCGAGGCCATGCACGGCGATGGCGGTGCCGCCCGTGCGCGGCGCCGTGATCGCGAGCACGTGATCGATCGCGGCGCGCACGCGGACCGCATTGCGGCGCGGCCGCGCCTTGCCCGCGAACAGTTTCAGCTGGCCCGTGATCTTGCCCATGCGCTCGGTCAGGTCCGCGATGGCGGACAGGTTGCCGGTGGCCGCATCGAGCTGGCCTCGCTCCAGCAGCACGCGCGTGTTGTCGGAGAACGTGCGCAGCGCGGCCAGCGGCTGGTTGAGTTCGTGCGTGATGCCGGCCGCCATCTGGCCGAGCGCCGCGAGCTTGCTCGCCTGCACGAGTTCGTCCTGCGTCGCGCGCAGCTCCTTCTCCGCGCGCGTGCGTTCGACCACTTCGCCCTCGAGCTGCTCGTTGATCGCCATCAGGTCCGCCGTCCGCGCTTCCACGCGGCGCTCGAGTTCGTCGTAGGCGGCCTCGAGCAGGCGGCGGCTGTACTGCATGTCGCGCGCGCGCTGGCGGCGCTGGCGCAGGTTGACGAGCATCAGGCAGATGCAGGCGTACGCGAGCGCCGCGCCGATGGTCGCGTTGCGCGCGGCGGACAGCACCGGTTCCAGCGGCGCCATGACCTGCATGGTCCATCCGGCCGGGCCCACCGCGCGGCTGACCTCGAGAAAGCGCCCGCGGTCGTCCTCGAGATCGAGGCCCACGCGCTCCGCGATGGCCTCGGCGGCGGGCTTGTCCGCGCCCACACGCACGAGCCGTGCGCCGTCGGACAGCGTGGTGCCCGCGAGCCAGCGCGTGATGGGCGACCGCAGCGGCTCCAGCGGCAGCGGCGTGACCGCCTTGTCGTGGTACTGGCGCGTGTTGTGAAGCTCGGCCTGCAGGTCTTCCGGCAGCGTCCGCAGCGTACGGTACTGCCATGCGGGCACCGAGGACAGGAAGATGACCCCATGGTCGTCGCTGACCATCAGCGGTTCCGCGCTGCCGCCGCCGGCGCGCTGGAACCATTCGAGATTGAGCTTGACCACGGTCACGCCGATGACCTTGCCGTCGGCCTCCACGGGTTGCGCGATGTAGTAGCCGGGCTCGTCGTTGGTCACGCCGATCGCGTAGAAGCGCCCGACGTCACCACGCGAGGCGATCTGGAAATAGGGCCGGAACCGGTAGTCGGTGCCGACGAAGCTGCCGGCCTCGCCGTGGTTGCTCGCGGCCAGCGCGATACCGTTGGCGGCAATCACGTAGGTGGCCGAGGCGTGCGCGCGGCGGTTGACGTCCACGAGGTAAGCATTGGCCGCGTCGATATGGGCACGGTCGCTGGGGTTCTGCAGCAGCCCGCGCACGAATGGATGCAGCGACACGAGCGCGGGCAGGAATTCGTAGCGGTCGAGCGTGCTTTCGAGCGTGGCCGCGTAGCGGTCCGCGCGCGTGGCCGTCGATTGCTGAAGCCCGGCAATGCCGCGCTGCACCGAGACCAGCCATGTGAGCGCGCACAACACCAGCAGGCCGGCCGCGAGCACGGCGGCGAACGCCCACCAGCGCGACATGGCGCCGGGCGTATCCGGCGCATGCGGCGCGGCCCCGTCGCGGGGAGCGGCGGGATCGTGGACTGCCAGGAAGTCGTCGGAATGGGGCATCGGCGCGCGGGGGGAACTCTGCGCCGATGATACCCGCTGGCGGCGAACGCCAGCGGACGGGGAGGATGCGGCCGGACGCGCGCCGGCCGGTCGGTTGACGTCCATGGGGTTGACGTCCGGGGGGTTGACGGCCGCGGCGGCGTGTCGCGCCGCCGGGGACACGTCAGCGGGCGCCCTGACCGGCGTCGGCGAGCCCGACGGTGTCATCTTCGCCACGCAGCACGCGCGTGAGGCGCGCGCGATCGAGTTCGCGTTCCCACGCGGACACGACGACCGTCGCCACACCGTTGCCGATGATGTTGGTCAGCGCGCGGCACTCGCTCATGAAGCGGTCGATACCGAGGATCAGCACCATGCCGGCCACCGGGATGTCCGGCACCACGGCCAGCGTCGCGGCCAGCGTGATGAAGCCCGAGCCGGTCACGCCGCTCGCGCCCTTGGACGTGAGCATGGCCACCGCGAGGATGGTCAGCTGCTGCCACAGCGTCAGGTCGATACCGGTCGCCTGCGCGATGAACACCACGGCCAGCGTCATGTAGATATTGGTGCCGTCCAGGTTGAACGAGTAACCGGTCGGCACGACCAGGCCCACCACCGGCTTGGAGCAGCCGAGGCGTTCCATCTTCTCCATCAGGTGGGGCAGCGCGGCTTCCGAGGAGCTCGTGCCCAGCACGATCAGCAGCTCTTCCTTGATATACGCGACGAAGCGGATGATCGAGAAGCCCGTGAAACGCGCGATGGTGCCGAGCACCACGAGCACGAACAGGACGGCCGTGAAGTAGAACGTGCCGATCAGCTTGAGCAACGGCACCAGCGAACCGAGACCGTACTTGCCGATGGTGAAGGCCATCGCGCCGAACGCGCCGATCGGGGCGACCTTCGTGATCACGTGGACGATGTGGAAGAACACCTTCGACACCTGATCCACCATGTCGTGGATGACCTTCGCGCGGTCGCCGACGACGCCGAGCGCCGAGCCGAAGAACAGCGAGACCAGCAGGATCTGCAGGATGTCGCCGTTGGCGAATGCGCTGAAAATCGTGTCCGGAATGATGTGCATCAGGAATTCGACGCTGCTCTGGCCGTGGGCCTTCGACACGTATTGCGAGATCGACTTGGTGTCGAGCGTCGCCGGGTCGATGTTGAAGCCGACGCCGGGCTTGAGCAGGTGCGCGGCGCACAGGCCGATCAGCAGCGCGAACGTCGAGACGATCTCGAAGTACAGCAGCGCCTTGCCGCCGACGCGGCCCACCTTCTTCATGTCGCGCATGCCGGCGATACCGGAGACGACCGTACAGAAGATGATCGGGCCGATGATCATCTTGATGAGCTTGATGAAGGCGTCGCCGAGCGGTTTCATTTCGACGGCTGTACTGGGCCAGAAATGGCCCAGCACGATGCCGACGAAAATCGCGAACAGCACCTGCACGTACAGGATCTTGTAAAAGGGTTTCCTCATGATGTCGTCCTCGGTATTTGACCGTGACGGATGCCGTGGACCGGCAACCGATTTCCGCACGTCTCGGAATTGCGACGCGTCTGGTTGTAACCATTTGCAACGCGCATGCCAGTGCATACATCGCTGGTAACGCATTGATTTTTAAGCGATTTCTGATTGATAGCCGCGAAATCGCTCCAGCTTTCCGGAAATCCGGAATCCGGTCGTCCGGAAATTCGGAAGGAATAGCGATCTATCAGGCACTTACGGCACCGTCAGGTGCGCCGGGGACGTCACGCGCGGCCTCGCGGAAGGGGGAGGCGGGCGGGAGTTTCCGGAAATCCGGGCAGGCCGCGCGGGGGGATGCGGGCGCGCGTGCACGTATAATTGCGAGCTTCACTCGATCGCCCCGCCCCGCATGAGCAGCCACTTCAAACACCACGTCTTCTTCTGCCTCAACCAGCGCGAGAACGGCAAGGCCTGCTGCGCCGACCATAACGCGAAGGCGATGCAGCAGTACGCCAAGAAGCGGTGCAAGGAGCTGGGTATCTCCGGCGAGGGCCGCGTGCGGATCAATCAGGCCGGCTGTCTCGACCGGTGTGAACTCGGACCGGTGCTCGTGGTCTACCCCGAGGCCGTCTGGTACACGTTTGTCGACGAGCAGGATATCGACGAAATCATCGAGAGCCATCTGGTGAACGGCAAGCCCGTCGAGCGCCTGATGGTCGATCGCTGAGTTGCCGATCCCCGCGTTGCCGATCGCCGGATTGCCGATCGCTGTTGTTCCCGAGCGGTTCCCTGTTTTGCATCCCTGAGCCGTCCTGACGTACCGCCTGCCCCGTACTCCTGCCCGCTACCATGAACGCGCACACCGAGGTTCTTTCCATTGCCGGTCCCGTCGGCGCCATCGATATTTCGGTCGACCGCCCGCAGAACGCGCCCGTGCGCGGTCTCGCGCTGGTCTCGCATCCCCATCCGCTGTTCGCGGGCACCAAGGACAACAAGGTCGCGCAGACGCTCGCGCGCACGTTCGTGGCGCTGGGCTACGCGACCGTGCGGCCGAACTTCCGTGGCGTGGGCGGTACCGAGGGCGAGCACGACAAGGGCATCGGCGAGCAGGACGACCAGCTCGCGGTCATCGCGTGGATGCGCCAGCAGACCGCGTGGTCGCCCGACGTGGGCACCCTGCCGGTCGCGCTCGGCGGCTTTTCGTTCGGCAGCTACGTGACCACGCATGTGGCGCGCCGGCTTGCCGAAGCGGGCACGCCCGCGCAGCGCCTCGCGCTGGTCGGCACGGCCACCAGCCGCTGGGAGGTCTGCGATGTGCCGGCCGACACCATCGTGATTCATGGCGAGCTCGACGACACCGTGCCGCTTGCGAGCGTGCTCGACTGGGCACGGCCGCAGGAATTGCCGGTGATCGTGATTCCGGGCGCCGATCATTTCTTTCATCGAAAGCTGCACCTGATCAAGCAGCTCATCGTCAACGCTTGGGCGACCACGTCTGCCTGACGTCTATTCTTTTTCGATTCTTGGGTAATACAACAATGATGAACAGAGCCATGCCGCACCTAGCGCCTATCGCCGCCGTCGCGCTCGCCGCCACCCTGGCTGCCGCGCCCATGGCCGTGCTCGCGCAGGGCGTGCCGATGCCGCAGGTTGCCGCCAAGTCCTGGATGCTCTACGACGTGACCAGCGGCCAGGCGCTTGCCTCGCAGAACGCCGACATGCGCATCGAGCCCGCGTCGCTGACGAAGCTGATGACCGCATACCTCGCGTTTGCCGCGCTCAAGGAGAAGCGCCTGACGCTCGAGCAGACCGTGGTGCCGACCTCGCTCGTGCTCAAGGTCAAGAGCGACGAGTCGCGCATGTTCATCGAACCGAACAAGCCCGTGAGCGTGCAGGACCTGCTGCTGGGCCTGATCGTGCAGTCGGGCAACGACGCCGCGCTCGCGCTGGCCGAGGCCGTGGGCGGCTCCGAGGAAGGCTTCGTCAAGATGATGAACGACGAGGCGGGCCGCATGGGCCTCAAGGGCACGCACTTCACGAACACCGACGGCATTCCCGACCCGAACCACTACACGACGGCCGTGGATCTGGCCACGCTGACCACGCGCCTGATCAACGACTTCCCCGAGTACTACCCCATGTACTCGCAGAAGGAGTTCACCTATAACAAGATCAAGCAGCCGAACCGCAACCGCCTGCTGTATATCGACCCGACCGTCGATGGCGTGAAGACGGGCCACACGAAGTCCGCCGGCTACTGCCTGATCTCGTCGGCCAAGCGTCCGCTCGCCAACGTGCCGAACGGTTCGCGCCGCCTCGTGTCGATCGTCATCGGCACCGTGAGCGAGCAGACCCGTACCGCGGAAAGCCTGAAGATCCTGAACTACGGCTTCCAGTTCTTCGACACGCTGCGCCTGTACGACAAGGGCCAGGTGCTCGCGACGCCGGACATCTACAAGGGCAAGTCGGGCACCGTGAAGATCGGTGTGGCCAACGAGACGTTCGTGACCGTGCCGAAGGGCACCGGCGGCCGCCTCAAGCCCGTGCTCGAGCGCCAGGAACTGCTGATCGCGCCGATCGCCGCCGGCCAGCAGGTCGGCACCGTCAAGCTGATGGACGGCACCACGAAGGTGGGCGAGTTCCCCGTGGTCGCGCTCGAGGAAGTGCCGGAAGCCGGCTTCTTCGGCCGCCTGTGGGACACGATCCGCTTGTGGTTCAAGCGCAAGTAATCGCTCAAGGATGACGACATGAGTACCGATTCGAACGACGATCCCCAGCAGGACCTCTCCGCGGGCCAGACCGATCCGGTCACCCCGCGCGAGTCGCTGATCGAGTATCCGAGCGACTTCCCGATCAAGGTGATGGGCGCGATGCAGGATGGCTTCGCCGAGACCATCGTGGAAGTCGTGCAGGGCTTCGATCCCGAGTTCCACGCGGGCAAGATGGAAATGCGCCCGTCGCGCAACGGCAACTACCTGGGCCTCACGGTGACGGTGCGGGCGACGAGCCGCGAGCAGCTCGACAACCTGTACCGCGCGCTGAGCTCGCACCCGATGGTCAAGGTGGTGATGTAAGTGAATGTGATCACCCTCAAGCCGGGCAAGGAAAAGTCCCTGCTCCGGCGACATCCGTGGGTCTATGCCACGGGCATCGCGACGACCAGCGGCCGCTGCGAGCCGGGCGCCACGGTGACCATCCGCGCCGCCGACGGCCGCTTTCTCGCACGCGGGGCCTATAGCCCCGAGTCGCAGATCCGCGCGCGCGTATGGACGTTCGACGAGGACGAGCCCGTCGATCACGCGCTGATCAAGCGCCGCGTGGCCGCGGCCATCGCCCATCGCGGGCAGTGGGTGCGCGACACCGACGCCGTGCGCCTCGTGTTCGGCGAATCGGACCGGCTGCCGGGCCTGATCGTCGATTACTACGGCAACGGCGAGCGCGGCCAGCTCGTGTGCCAGTTCAACTCGGCCGGCGTGGAACAGTGGAAGACCGCGATCGTGCAGGCGCTGGTCAAGGAGACCGGCTGCCCGAACGTGTACGAACGCTCGGACGCGGCCGTGCGCGAGCGCGAGGGCCTGCCGCTCGTCACCGGTGTGCTCGCGGGGGCCGAGCCCGATCCCGAACTGTCGGTGACCGAACATGGCGTGCGCTACTACGTGGACGTGCGCAACGGCCACAAGACCGGCTTCTACGTGGACCAGCGCGACAACCGCAAGCTGGTCGGCGATCTTGCGCAAGGCCGCGAGGTCCTGAACTGCTTCTGCTACACGGGCGGTTTCTCGCTGGCCGCGCTGCGTGGCGGCGCGACCGCCGTGACGTCGATCGATTCGTCGGGCGAAGCGCTCAAGATCGCCGCCAACAACGTGACGCTGAACGGCTTCGACGCGGACCGCGCGACGTGGCTGGACGCCGACGTGTTCAAGACGCTGCGGCAGTTCCGCGCCGAGGGCCGCCAGTTCGACCTGATCGTGCTGGACCCGCCGAAGTTCGCGCCGTCGGCGCAGCATATCGACCGGGCCGCGCGCGCGTACAAGGAAATCAACCTCGTCGGCATGCAGCTGCTGCGGCCCGGCGGTCTGCTGTTCACGTACTCGTGCTCGGGCGCGATCAGCATGGAACTGTTCCAGAAGATCGTGGCCGGCGCCGTGACCGACGCGCGCGCCGATGCCCGCATCCTGCGCCGCCTGTCGGCCGGGACCGATCATCCGATGTCGGCCGCGTTCCCGGAAGGCGAATATCTGAAAGGCCTGCTTCTGGAAAAGATCTGAAGGCTGTTGTCTTGGGACGGTAACAATGCCCGCCTATGATGCGTCTCGCGGTGGACGCATTGGCAGGTGCCCCACCGTCTCTTCTTATCAGTCTTCGTGGTAATTGCCCCGCAGGTTAGAACCCTGCGGGGTATTTTTTTGCGCGCGAAACTCCCTATAATCGACCGATCGTCGAACGATCGTTCGCAAAAAGGAGACCTCATGCCCGCCGCCAAGCACCTGCCACCGGCCCTGCAGAACCTGGCCCTGCCCGTCATCGCCTCCCCGATGTTCATCGTGAGCTATCCCGAGCTCGTGCTGGCCCAGTGCAAGGCCGGCATCGTCGGTTCGTTTCCGGCGCTCAACGCGCGCCCCGCGGAACTGCTCGACGAGTGGCTGACGACGATGCAGGAGGAACTGGCCGCGCACGTGGCCGCGAACCCGGGCGCGCGCGTGGGACCGATCGCGGTGAACCAGATCGTGCATGCGTCCAACGCGCGGCTCGAGCACGACGTGAAGGTCTGCGTCGAACACAAGGTGCCCATCTTCATCACGTCGCTGCGCGCGCCGGTCAAGGAGATGATCGATGCCGTCCACAGCTATGGCGGCATCGTGCTGCACGACGTGATCAACCTGCGCCACGCGGAAAAAGCCATCGAGGCCGGTGTCGATGGCCTGATCCTCGTCGCGGCCGGCGCGGGCGGCCACGCGGGCATGCTGTCGCCGTTCGCGCTCGTGGGCGAGGTCCGGCGCATCTTCGACGGCCCGATCGCGCTCTCCGGCTCGATCGCGACCGGCGACGCGGTGCTGGCCGCGCAGGCGATGGGCGCCGATTTCGCGTACGTGGGCACGCGTTTCATCGCATCGCAGGAGGCGCACGCGAGCCCCGAGTACAAGCAATCGATCACGCATTCGGCGGCGGCGGATATCATCTACACCAACCTGTTCACCGGCGTGCACGGCAACTATATCCGCGAGAGCATCCTCAACTCGGGGCTGGACCCCGAGAACCTGCCCGTCGCGGACAAGACCAAGATGGATTTCTCGAGCGGCGCTTCGAAGGCCAAGGCATGGAAAGACATCTGGGGAGCAGGTCAGGGCGTGGGCCAGATCCACGATGTGCCAACCGCGGGCGAGATCGTCGCGCGCATGAAGACCGAATACGATGCCGCACGAGCCCGGCTCGCCATCCCGCAGACATCCGCGTAACGGCCCGGAAGACCTGCCGCTCGAGGCCCCGCGGGGCGGTCCGCGCCTCGTGCGCGCCGTCCGCGCGCTCTGGGTCGCGCTGGGCGTCATCAGCCTCGTGCTCGGCATCATCGGCATCTTCCTGCCGCTGCTGCCCACCACACCGTTCGTGCTGCTGGCCGCGGCATGCTTCGCGCGCGGCTCCAGACGCTTTCATACCTGGCTCGTCTCGCATCCGCGCTTCGGGCCGACCATCCTCGACTGGCAGAAGCATCGCGCGATTCCGTGGCGCGCCAAGGTATTCGCGCTCTCGACGATGTGGGTATCGATGGGCACCACCGCGTGGTTCCTGCGCGCGCGGCCCTATGCCTCGCTCACGCTGATCGGCATCGCGCTCGCGGTCAGCATCTGGATGCTGCGGCTGCCCACGCGCGCGCCCGAGGGCGCGTCCGGGCGTCAGTCGTAACGCCAGTCAGTCGTAGCGCCGCGCGTCCTCGATGGTCTTGCCGTCCTGCGGCAGCGATCCGGCCGCGACGAAGGCCACCTCTCCCCGCAGGCGCGTGACCTCCCGCAGCGACGTACCGATGGCCGCCGCCAGCGCCGCGTCCTCGCGCGTGGCATCGCAATGCAGCGTCATGACGTCCGCGCCCACCGTGCCGGTGACCACGAGCCGCGCCGCGCGAATCTCGGGATGGCGCCGCACGACCTCGGCCACCTGCCCCGGATAGACGAACATCCCCTTGACCTTCGTGGTCTGGTCCGCGCGCCCGAGCCAGCCCCTGAGCCGGATATTGGTCCGCCCGCATGGACTGGGCCGCCACGCGGAATCGGCCACGATCGCCGACAGATCGCCGGTACCGAACCGGATCAGCGGATAGTCGCCATTGGCCAGTACCGTGACCACGACCTCGCCGATCTCGCCATCGGGCATCGGTCGCGTGCCGCCGGGCTCGACGATCTCCACGAGCACGCCCTCATCGACGACCCAGCCGTCACCGCCATCGGTCTCGTACGCGATGAGCCCCACGTCGGCCGTGCCGTACATCTGTCGCGCCGAAATGCCATGGTCGTGCAGCCACGCGCGCAGCGGCGGCGGGCATGCCTCGCCCGACACCAGCGCCTTGGTCAGGCTCGCGCAGCGCAGGTCCATCTCCGCGCCGCGCTCCAGCAGCAGCTTCAGGAACGATGGGGTGCCCGCGTAGGCGGAGGGCTGCAGGCTGGCCAGTGCCTCCACCTGCGATTCGGTCTGGCCCACGCCCGCCGGAAACACGCAGCAGCCAAGCTGATGCGCGCCGGTCTCCATCATCATGCCGGCGGGCGTGAAGTGGTACGAGAACGTGTTGTAGACGAGCTCGCCCGCGCGGAAGCCCGCGGCGAACATCGCGCGCGCGACGCGCCACCAGTCGCCCGAATGGCCGTCGGGTTCGTGGATCGGCCCCGGGGAGCGGAACAGATGGCGGAGCCCGCCGATCGGCGTGGCATTGAGCCCGCCGAGCGGCGGCGCAAGCTTTTGCCGCGCGGTGAGTTCGGACTTGCGCGTGACGGGCAGCTGGGCGAGCGCCTCGCGCGTGTGGATCGCGCGCGCATCGACGTGTCCGAGAATCTCCGCGAAATAGGTCGCGTGGGACTGCGCGTGTGCGACCTGCCGCGACAATGCGGCAAGCTGCGCCTGCTCGCGCGCTTCCGGCTCGCGCGTCTCCAGCGCGTCGAAGAACGCGCCGGGCGTCTGGGAGGTGTCCATGGATCGATCCTTCATGCCAGCCAGCGCTTGCGGCGGCGGTAGCTCTTGACGTCGCGGAACGACTTGCGCGCGGCGCCTTCCGCGTCGTTGGCGGCCACGCCGAGGTAGAACTCCTTCACGTCCTCGTTGGTCCGCAGCGATTCGGCGTCGCCATCCATCACGACGCGGCCGTTCTCGAGGATGTAGCCGTAGTCCGCATAGCGCAACGCGACCATCGTGTTCTGCTCGGCGAGCAGGAAGCTCACGCGTTCGCGCGCGTTGAGGTCGCGCACGATCTCGAAGATTTCCTCGACGATCTGCGGCGCTAGGCCCATCGACGGTTCGTCGAGCAGGATCATCGCGGGCTTGGCCATCATGGCCCGGCCGATCGCGCACATCTGCTGCTCGCCGCCCGACGTGTATCCGGCCTGGGACTTGCGCCGCGTCTTCAGCCGCGGGAAATAGCCATAGATCTTTTCGAGCTCGTCGCGCGTGGCCGCGCGGGACAGGCCGCGCGTGTAGGCGCCGGTCAGCAGGTTCTCCTCGATCGTCAGGTGCGCGAAGCAGTGGCGGCCCTCCATCACCTGGATCACCCCACGCCGCACGAGGTCGTTCGGCGTGAGCTGATCGACGCGATTGCCCTGATACGTGATGGAGCCCTTGGTCACATCGCCGCGCTCGGCGTGCAGCAGGTTCGAGATGGCCTTGAGCGTGGTGGTCTTGCCGGCGCCATTGGCGCCGAGCAGTGCCACGATGCGGCCCTCGGGCACCTCGAGCGAGACGCCCTTGAGCACAAGGATCACGTGGTCGTAGATGACCTCGATATTGTTGACCGTCAGCATGATGTCAGGCCCTGTCTCAGGACTTCACGCAACCCGGCGTGATGCCCTTCTCCTTGGCGTACTGCGCCGCGGTGGCCTTGAACAGCGGGTGGATCAGGTTCTTGTTGCCCTCGATCCAGTCCGACACCACGACCCACTTGCTGCCGTCCCATTGCTGGATCTTCACCTTGCCCGACCCTTCGTGGTTCTCGCACGAGGTCTTGATCTCGGGCAGCAGGCCCGTGGCGCCGAGCTGCTGCAGCCGCGCGTTGGTCACGTTGAGGTTCTCGAAGGCCCAGCGCATCTGGTCGCCGTTCATGACCTTGCCCTTGCCGAACTTGTCCTGCGCCACGCGGATGGCCTCCACGGTGACGACGGCCGCCGACACGCCGCGGTTGTAGAGCACCGAGCCGACCTTGTTGCGGTCCTGCATATTGCCCTTGTTCGCGCCGTACACCACCTTGTCGATATCGGCGATAAGGGGGACGTTGCGGCCCGCCACGTTCCACGTGGCGCTCATGTAGCCCTTGGCCGCGTCGCCGGCCGGCACCGTGTCTTCCTCGGAGCCGGCCCACCACGAACCGATCATCTTGTCGCGCGAGAAGCCGACCTTCTGCGCGGCCTTGAGCGCGGTCTGGTTCATCACGCCCCAGCCCCAGAAGATCACGTAGTCGGGGTTCTCCTGGCGGATACGCAGCCACTGCGCGCCCTGCTCGTTGCCGGGGTGCGCCACCGGAATCTCGACGAGGTTGAACTTGTTGAGCTTGGACTCCGCCTGCAGCGCGACGATCGGCTCCTTGCCATAGGCGGAGTCGTGGTACAGGTAGACGATCTTCTTGCCCGCGAGGGAGCCGCCGTTCTTCGACTGCAGGTACTTGACGATGGCCGACACCTGCATCTGGTACGTCGTGACGAGCGGGAAGGCGTAGGGGAACACCGAACCGTCCACGGCGTCGGTACGGCCATAGCCCATCATGACCAGCGGGACCTTGTCGGCCGCGGTCTTGTCCACGAGCGCGTACGAGATACCCGTCGACATCGAGTGATAGGCGGTGCCCTTGGTCGTCGCGTTCTTGGCTTTCAGGCGCTCGTAGCACTCCACGCCCTTGGCGTTGTTGTACTCGGTCTCGCACTCTTCCCACGACAGCTTGACGCCGTTGACGCCGCCGTCCTTGAGATTCACGTAGTTGAGGTAGTCGATAAAGCCACCATAGAACGACTGGCCATTGGCGCCGTACGGGCCGACGCGATAGCTCGGCAGCGCGACGAATTGCTCACTGCTCTGGGCGAGCGCGGCACCGGCGGGTGCGAGCAGCGCCACGGCAGCAGCGGTAGCGGTAGCGGCGGCGAGCGCGGCACGCCACAAGTTGCGGATCTCGAATGCCATGACTTGTCTCCTGTTCCTGTTCGGATTTGTTATTTGCTACGACCCCTTCAATGCGGGAATGGCCACAACCGCAGTTTCTCCTTGCCGATCTGCCAGAGGCGCGCGAGGCCGTGCGGCTCGACGATCAGGAAGAAGATGATCAGCCCGCCAAACACCATCAGCTGGATATGCGACACGGTGGCGTTCGTGAACGGCAGGCTGAGCCATGCCGCCAGCGTCGGCAGCGTGTTGTCGAGAAAGATCGGCAGCAGCAGGATGAACGCCGCGCCGAGGAACGAACCGAGGATGCTGCCCACGCCGCCGATGATGATCATGAAGAGCACGCGAAACGACAGGTCCAGCGAGAAGCCGTCCGGCTCTACCGAGCCGAGGTAGCAGAACGCATAGAGCGCGCCCGCCACGCCGCAGTAGAACGAGCTGACCGCGAACGCCAGCAGCTTGGTGCGCATGAGCGGAATGCCGATGACCTCCGCGGCCACATCCATGTC
This sequence comes from Cupriavidus sp. OTU4054, assembly GCF_038440175.1. Taxonomy (NCBI): domain Bacteria; kingdom Pseudomonadati; phylum Pseudomonadota; class Betaproteobacteria; order Burkholderiales; family Burkholderiaceae; genus Cupriavidus; species Cupriavidus sp. OTU4054. Next base: position 65,348 of record NZ_JASATF010000030.1, on the reverse strand, counting down.
GCGCACCGCCATCCATGCGCGGCCCGTGGCGGAGCGCACGAGGTTCTTGGCGAGCAGCGCAAGCACCGTCACCACGCCGAGCACGAACAGGTACTTGCGCACCGGCGTGTCGAGCGCGAAGCCGAACAGATCGAGCCGCTGCGCGGTGATCACGCCCGACGAACTGTTGTTCGAGAACCAGGGGAACTTGGTCAGCGCCCACACCACGAAGAACTGCGCGGCCAGCGTCGCCACGGCGAGATAGAAGCCCTTGATGCGCAGCGACGGCAGCCCGAAGGCCACGCCGACGAGCGCGGCCGACAGCCCAGCCAGCAGGAACGTGAGCAGCACCGGCAGGCCTTCGATGCGCAGCTGGAAGTTGTACGCGGCATAGGCGCCGACCGCCATGAACGCAGCGGTGCCAAGCGATAGCTGCCCCGCGTAGCCGGTCAGGATATTGAGACCGAGCGCGGCCAGCGAGAAGATCAGAAACGGGATCAGGATCGCGCTGAACCAGTATTCGCTGCCGAGGAAGGGCACGGCGACAAAGGCCACGGCCATCAGCACGGCAAAGCCGATGCGGTCCTGGCGGATGGGGAAGATCTGGCTGTCGGCGACGTAGGACGTCTTGAACTGGCCCGCTTCGCGATAGAACATGTCGGCTCCTGAACGGTCCGTTAAACGCGGTCGATGTGTTTCTCGCCAAACAGCCCTTCGGGCCGGACGAGCAGGAACAGCAGCGCGAACACATACGGGAACCAGCCCTCGATACCGCCGAAGTTGCCGCCGAACATCGACTGGAACACGGGTGGGATATAGATCTCGGCCAGCTTCTCCGACGCGCCGATGATCAGTCCGCCCACGATCGCGCCCGGCACCGACGTGAAGCCGCCGAGGATCAGCACGGGCAGCGCCTTGAGCGCGGTGAGCGTCAGCGCGAACTGCACGCCGTTGCGCGAGCCCCAGAGCATGCCTGCCACCAGCGCGACGAACCCCGCCACGCCCCACACGATGGCCCAGATATGCTGCAGCGGAATGCCGAGCGAGAGCGCGGCCTGGTGGTCGTCCGCCACCGCGCGCAGCGCGCGGCCGACCTTCGTGTACTGGAAGAACAGCGCGAGCGTGGCCACGAGCACGGCGGCGATGCCGGCGGCCGCGAGGTCGAACTTCGACACGACGATATTGAAGTGCGTGAGAATCGGCTCGATCGGTTCATCGACGATGCCAAGCTGGATCGGGCGCACCTCGTTGCCGAACAGCAGCGGGCCGAGACCTTCGAGGAAGAACGACAGGCCGATGGTCGCCATGAACAGCGTGATGGGCGGCTGGTTGACGAGCTTGCGCAGCACGAACCGTTCGGTGCCGATGCCGACGAGCACCATCACCACAAACGCGCCGATCACGGCCGCCCACATCGGCATGCCCTTGTCCATCAGGCCCACCACCGCGAGCGCGGCAAAGTACACCATCGCGCCCTGCGCGAAGTTGAACACGCCGGACGCCTTGTAGATAAGCACGAAGCCGAGCGCGACGAGCGAATACATGAGGCCCGACAGCAGCCCGCCCAGCAGGATTTCGAAGAAGAAGGTCATGGTCCGTGGCCTGCGATGCGAGCGGTTAGTGCGACGCGCCGAGATAAGCGCGGATGACGTCGGGGTTGGCCTTGACCTCTTCCGGCGTGCCGTCGCCGATCTTCTTGCCGTAGTCGAGCACGACGACGCGGTCCGAGATATCCATGACCACGCCCATGTCGTGCTCGATGAGCACGATGGTCGTGCCGAACTGCTGGTTCACGTCGAGGATGAAGCGGCACATGTCCTGCTTCTCTTCCACGTTCATGCCGGCCATCGGTTCGTCGAGCAGCAGCATGGACGGCTCCGCGGCCAGCGCGCGCGCCAGTTCCACGCGCTTCTGCAGACCGTACGGCAGGCGCCCCACCGGCGTCTTGCGGATGGCCTGGATCTCGAGGAAGTCGATGACCTCCTCGACCTTGCGACGATGGCGCACCTCCTCCGCGCGCGCGGGACCCCACCACAGCGCATGGGCGAAGATGCCCGAACGGAACAGCGTATTGCGCCCCGTCATGATGTTGTCGAGCACGGTCATGCCCTTGAACAGCGCGATGTTCTGGAACGTGCGGGCGATGCCCTGCCGCGCGGCCGCGGTCGGATGCATCTGCCGGCGTTCCTCGCCGCGGAACACGATGCGCCCCTGCTGCGGGTGATACACGCCGTTGATCACATTGAGCATCGAACTCTTGCCCGCGCCGTTCGGGCCGATGATCGCGCGGATCTCGTGCTCGCAGACGTCGAACGAAATATCGGTCAGCGCCTTGACGCCGCCGAACGACAGCGAGATATGCTGCAGGTCGAGGATCACGTCGCCACGCGTGCGCGCGTGCGCGGGCATGCGGGGGTCCAGCGCTTCGCCGGGCCGCACTTCCGCACAGGGCATGTGAGGTGTGTGGGGATTGCCCGCACCCTGCGCGGGCGAGGCGATCGGGCCGGTCGTAGTGTGCGCGCCCGCCGTGGGGGGGCCGTCCGCGCGGGTCCGTGCCATCTGTGTCATGCCGTCGCTCCGGTCGGGTTAGGCTGCGCGCGTGGCGCCGCCGGGCGGAAACCGTGTGGCCTCCACCAGTTTCAGCGTCGCCGACACGCTGCCCTCGCGCCCGTCCTCGAACTTGACGCGCGTCTCGATGAATTGCTCCGGTACGCCCGCGTAGAGCGCATCGACGAGCACCGCGTACTTCTCCGCGATATAGCCGCGCCGTACCTTGCGCGTGCGCGTCAGCTCGTCGTCGTCGGGGTCCAGCTCCTTGTGCAGGATCAGAAAGCGCGCGATCTGCGAGCCCGCCAGCATCGGATCGGCCGCGAGGTCCGCGTTCACCTGCGCGACGCAGTCGGCGATCATCGCGATGACGTCGGGCTGCCCCGCCAGATCGACATAACCCGCGTAGGGCAGATGGCGCCGTTCGGCCCAGTTGCCCACCGCGTCGAAGTCGATATTGATAAATGCGCAGACATGCGCGCGGTCCGCGCCGAAGGCGACCGCTTCCTTGATGTACGGAAAGAACTTGAGCTTGTTCTCGATGTACTTGGGCGCGAACATCGAGCCGTCCGCGAGCTTGCCCACGTCCTTCGCGCGATCGATGATCTTCAGGTGGCCGTCGGCATCGATGACGCCGGCGTCGCCGGTCATGAAGTAGCCCTCGTCGTTGATCGCCTCGCGCGTGGCATCGGCGCGCTTGTAGTACTCCTTGAGCAGGCCCACGCCGCGCACGAGCACTTCGCCGTTGTCGGCGATGCGGATCTCCATGCCGGGCGCGGCCGGACCCACCGAGTCGAACTTCACCTGCCCGTCGGGCTGCAGGCACACGTAGGCGCAGGTCTCCGTCTGGCCGTAGAACTGCTTGAGGTTCACGCCGATCGAACGATAGAAGCGGAACAGGTCGGGCCCGATCGCCTCGCCCGCGGTATAGGCCACGCGAATGCGGCTCATGCCGAGCACGTTGCGCAGCGGGCCGTAGATCAGCAGCGCGCCCACCGCATAGCGCAGGCGGTCCGCGAAGGCGACGGGACGGCCGTCGAGCAGATCGGCGCCGCAGCGGCGCGCGACGGCCATCGCCCAGTGGAACAGCTTGCGCTTGATCCACCCCGCGTCTTCCATGCGGATCATCACCTGCGTGAGCAGGCCTTCATAGATGCGCGGCGGCGCGAAGTAATACGTCGGGCCGATCTCGCGCAAGTCGGTCATGACGGTCTCGCGCGATTCGGGGCAGTTGACCGTGAAGCCGGCCACCATGGCCTGCGCGTACGAGAACAGGTTGTCGCCGACCCATGCCATCGGCAGATACGACAGCACGTCGTCGCCGGGGCCGAGGCCATCGAAGCCGCAACCGTTGCGCGCGGCGCCGATCAGGCCCGCGTGCGCATGGCACACGCCCTTGGGCTTGCCCGTGGTGCCCGACGTGTAGAGGATGATCGCGGTATCGCCGGGCTGGCCGGCGGCCACCGCCTCGTCGAACAGGCCGGGATGCGCGCTGTCGTATTCGCGGCCGATTTCCTGCAGGCGCTCGTACGACAGCAGCGACGGATGATCGTAGTCGCGCAGCCCGCGCGGATCTTCATAGACGAGATGCCGCACGGCACGGCCGCGCGCCGCGAGTTGCGCTTCCACTTCCAGCAGCTTGTCGACCTGCTCCTGGTCCTCGACGATCGCGAAATCGATCTCGGCGTCGTCGAGCACATAGACCATCTCGTTGGCGATCGCATCCTGATAGAGCGGCACCGGCACGCCGCCGAGCGCCTGCGCGGCGGTCATGGCCCAGTAGAGGCGCGGCCGGTTGTCGCCGATCACGGCGAGATTCATGCCGCGCCTGAAGCCCAGCGCCGCGAGGCCACAGGCGACTTCGCGCACCTCGCGCGCCACCTGTGCCCAGTCGTGGGTCTGCCAGATACCGAGGTCCTTTTCGCGATAGGCCGGATGCGCCGGCCGCTGCCGGGCATGCTCGAGCAGTAATCGTGGAAAGGTCGTTGCGGCTGACTCCTGCATCGCTCCACCTCCTGTGCCGCCTGTGCCGCCAGTGGGGGCACGCCCGGGTATCAAGCCATTGGAGCGGTGGCTATACTGGGCGATGCCGTACGTCTGCCGCACCGCATCAATTGCCCGCCGTGCCTCGTCCTGTCTGGCACGCGCCCCGCTGTCCCTGTGATGTATCCGTACGATAGCCCATGGAATTTGGCGGGGTTGTCGCGCCGGTGACAATCTCGGGTTAATCCCTACGGGAGCTTGCCGCGCCAATGCAGAATGCCAAGCCGAACGCCAACACGACGCCAGGCGATCTGATCGACCGCTGCGTATGGGCCCGCGATCTGAGCGCCGCGCAGCGCGAACATGTCCGCGCCGTGACAGTGGTACGCGAATACGAACAGGGCGACTACGTCGTGCACAAGGGCGACCTGGCCGAGCATTGGCTCGGGGTGGTCGAGGGCATCGTCAAGATCACGACGGTGTCGCCCTCGGGCAAGTCGGTGACCTTTACCGGCGTGCCCACCGGCGGCTGGTTCGGCGAAGGGGCCGTGCTCAAGTCGGAAGTGCGCAAGTACGATGTGATGGCGCTGCGCCGCTCGCGCATCGCGTTCATTCCACGCGAGACGTTCCAATGGCTGCTTGAAACGAGCCTGCCATTCACGCGCTTTCTGCTGACGCAGTTCAACGAGCGGCTTGGGCAGTTCATCGCGGCCGTCGAATACGAACGGCTGCTCGACATCGACTCGCGCGTGGCGCGCGCGGTGTCGTCCCTCTTCAACGAACAGCTGTATCCGGGGCTCGGCAACACGATCGAGATCTCGCAGGAAGAGATCGGCCTGCTGGCGGGTATCTCGCGCCAGCGCGCGAACCAGGCACTCAAGGTGCTGGAGCAGCAGGGACTCGTGCGCGTGGACTATGGCGTGATCGAGGTGCTCGATCTGGAAGGGCTGCGGCAGTACGGGGAGTAACGCCGTCTTCAGCGCTTGCCGCCGGCCTCGCGCAGGAATGCGAGCGCGCGCGGCTCGCTGACATAAGCGGAATTCACGCGCACCCACGGCGTGGTCTCGCCGCCCGGGCGGAAGAAATTGCCGGGCGCGATCTTGACGTCGTACCGCTCGCCGATCGCCAGCAACTCGCGCGAATCCTCGATGCCCTGCGGGCGCGTCCACAGGAAGTTGCCGCCGGCCGGCTCGCAGAACACTTCCCACCCGCAATCGGCCAGCGTGTCGACCGCGCGCGCGGTGACCTCGCGCGTGCGCAGCCGCAGGCGGTCCACGTGCTTGCGATACGCGCCGCGCTCCAGCAGGCATGCGGTGACCGCTTCCGCGAAGTACGAACCCGCCACGCTCGTAAGTACCTTGACGTCCGCGAGCGCCTTGATCATCGGCTTGCTCGCGACGATATAGCCCACGCGCAACGCGGCCGACACGGTCTTGGAAAAGCCGCCGATATAGATCACGTGCTCGAGCTGGTCGAGCGTGGCGAGGCGATCGGACACGTGCGTCTGGAAGTCCGAGAAGATATCGTCCTCGACGAAGCGGAAGTCGTGCTTGCGCGCGAGTTCGAGCAGGCGGAACGCGACGCGCGGCGCGAGCGTCGAGCCCGTGGGATTCTGCAGGATGCTGTTCGTGAAGAACAGCTTGGGCTTGTGCTCGCGCAGCAGCGCCTCGGCCGCGTCGGGATCGGGCCCGTCCGGCGTCTGCGGCACGCCCACGAGCTTCACGCCGTGCAGCCGCAACAGGCCGTACAGGTTGTAGTAGCCGGGGTCCTCGACGAACACGGTATCGCCCGGTTTCAGCAGATGGCGCACGACGAGATCCATCGCCTGGCTCGCGCCGTTGGTGATCAGGACCTGCGGCAGCTCCGCATCGATGCCGACCTGTCGTGCGCGGTTCAGCACGTGCTGGCGCAGGTCGGGCAGGCCCAGCGGCGTCGCGTAGTGGATGAGGCTATCGACGTTGTGGCGCGAGACGTGGCGGATGGCCGCAGTCAGTCCATCGACGTCGCGCCAGGACTCGGGCACGAAGCCGCCCGCGAGCTTGAGCATGCCATACGGGTGGTGGAATTGCTCGATGATGTGGTCCGACAGGTCCTCGGCCAGGCTGGGATCGGACCAGCCGCGCATCGCGCGGCCCGAGAGCGGGCTGTCCGCGACATAGAAGCCCGAGCCCTGTCGCGAATCGAGCAGCCCCTGCGACACGAGGCGATCGTAGGCCTCGATGACCGGAAAACGGCTGATGCCGTGATCGGCCGCGAGCTGGCGGATCGACGGCAGCTTGGCGCCGGGGCGCGCCTCGCGCGAGCCGATCCACGCGCGCACCGAATTGACGATCTGTTCGGTCAGCGGCACACCGGTGGTGGCGTCCAGCGTCAGCTTCATGAATCCCCCCGCATTGTCGTAAAGCCCCCGAACTGTCAGCAGAAACTACTGCACAGTACATCTGAAACTGTTCGGAACTGTGCATGGGATTGTAGTGCAGGCCATGAATAATGACAGCATGGTTCCGCTGTCGCGGTACCGACGCTGCAGAAGGAGATGGACCATGCGGGAACTCAGGACATTCGAATTGAACGAGCCGGGCCGGCTCGTGAACTGGCGCGCGCGCCACGATCAGCGCGTGCTGGCGCTGGAAGGCATGCTGTGGCTGACCGTCGAGGGCGTGCCGTGCGATATCTGGCTCCGGCCCGGCGCCGAGCATCTGCTGCGCGAGGGCGAGATGGTATGGCTGTCGGGCGAGGGCGGCCCCGCCCGCTTCGTGTTGTCGGAGCCCGCGCCGCGCTGGTCGGGATGGCGCGTGCTGCGGATCGTGCGGCGCGCCGTGGCCCGGATGACGCACACGGTCGCCTATGGCGCCTGCCCGCGCGTATCGTGACCCTCACGACCCCCACGGCCACCATGACATTTCGGATTTACGTTAACGTAAGCGTCAAGTAACGTCATATAATCCACCGAGTCCGGTCAGAGCGACCCCAGATGTCGCCGGCCGGCGGTTGCCAGTCACAGACCGAGCGGTGGAGACCATGACTGATCTTTCCGATGTCAGCAAGACCGTCGGCAAGCCGGCGGAAGATGCCAGCCGGACGCCGGCCAACAAGGTGCGCTTCGTCACGGCGGCCTCGCTGTTCGACGGCCACGACGCTTCCATCAACATCATGCGGCGCATCCTGCAGTCGCACGGCTGCGAGGTGATCCACCTCGGCCACAACCGCTCGGTGCGGGAAGTGGTGAACGCGGCCTTGCAGGAAGACGCGCAGGGCATCGCGATCTCGAGCTACCAGGGCGGGCACGTCGAGTACTTCCAGTACATGATCGACCTGCTGCGCGAGCATGGCGGCGAGCATATCCAGGTCTTCGGCGGCGGGGGCGGCGTGATCGTGCCCGAGGAGATCCGCGCGCTGCAGGCCTACGGCGTCGCGCGCATCTACAGCCCCGAGGACGGCCAGCGGCTCGGCCTGGCCGGCATGATCGCGGACATGGTCCAGCGCTGCGATATCGACCTCACGCGTTATGCCCCCACCACGCTCGATGGCGTCCGGTCGGGCGACCGCCGCGCGCTGGCGCAGCTGATCACCGCGCTCGAGAACGGCAAGGCCGCGCCGGCGCTGGTCGATGCCATGCACGCCCAGGCGAAGGCCGCGAACGTCCCCGTGCTAGGCATCACGGGCACCGGCGGCGCGGGCAAGTCGTCGCTGACCGACGAACTGATCCGTCGCTTCCGCCTCGACCAGCAGGATGCGCTGTCGATCGCCGTGATCTCGATCGACCCGTCGCGCCGCAAGTCCGGTGGCGCGCTGCTTGGCGATCGCATTCGCATGAATGCCATCGATCATCCGAATATCTTCATGCGCTCGCTCGCCACGCGCGATGCGGGCTCCGAGATCTCGCAGGCCCTGCCCGATGTCGTTGCGGCGTGCCGCGTGGCGGGCTTCGACCTCGTGATCGTCGAGACCTCCGGCATCGGCCAGGGCGACGCGGCGATCGTGCCGCACGTCGATCTCTCGCTCTACGTCATGACGCCCGAGTTCGGCGCCGCGAGCCAGCTCGAGAAAATCGACATGCTCGACTTCGCCGACTTCGTCGCGATCAACAAGTTCGACCGCAAGGGCGCGCAGGATGCGTGGCGCGACGTCGCCAAGCAGGTGCAGCGCAACCGCGAGCAATGGCACGCGAAGCCCGACGAGATGCCCGTGTACGGCACGCAGGCGTCGCGCTTCAACGACGACGGCGTGACGATGCTTTATCAGGGGCTGCGCGAGGCACTGGCCGCGCACGGGTTGCCGGCACCCGCGGCCGGCACGCTGCCGAAGCCGGCGGGACGCATCTCGACGGGCCAGAACGTGATCGTGCCGCCCGCGCGCAATCGCTACCTTGCCGAGATTGCCGACAGCGTGCGCGCCTATCATCGGCGCGTGGCCGAGCAGTCGCGGCTCGCGCGCGAGCGGCAGCAGCTGCGCGAGGCGCATCGCATGCTCGGCGAGTCGAGCGGCGCCTCGGGAGACGTGTCGAGCGGCGCGTCGGGCAGCGATGGGACGGACAACGACGATCGTCTGCTGGCCCTCGCCGCCGAGCGCGACGCGGCTATGGGCGCCGTCGAACGCAAGCTGCTTTCGATGTGGCCGCAAATGCGCGCCGCCTACAGCGGCGACGAGTACGTCGTGAAGATCCGCGACAAGGAAATCCGCACGGGCCTCGTCACCACCACGCTGTCAGGGACGAAGATCCGCAAGGTCGTGCTGCCGCGCTTCGAGGACGAAGGCGAGGTGCTGCGCTGGCTCATGCGCGAGAACGTGCCGGGCAGCTTCCCCTATACGGCGGGCGTCTTCGCGTTCAAGCGCGAGAATGAGGACCCCACGCGCATGTTCGCGGGCGAAGGCGATGCGTTCCGCACGAACCGCCGCTTCAAGCTCGTCTCCGAAGGCATGGACGCCAAACGCCTGTCCACCGCGTTCGACTCGGTCACGCTATACGGCGAGGATCCGCACCTGCGGCCCGATATCTATGGCAAGGTCGGCAACTCGGGCGTGTCCATCGCCACGCTCGACGACATGAAGGTGCTCTACGACGGCTTCGACCTCACGAGCCCGAGCACCTCGGTATCGATGACGATCAACGGTCCCGCGCCGACGCTGCTCGCGATGTTCATGAACACCGCGATCGACCAGCAGCTCGACCGCTTCCGCGCCGACAACGCGCGCGAGCCCACGGCCGACGAGGAAGCGAAGATTCGCGCATGGGTGCTGCAGAACGTGCGCGGCACCGTGCAGGCGGACATCCTCAAGGAGGACCAGGGCCAGAACACCTGCATCTTCTCCACCGAGTTCTCGCTGAAGGTGATGGGCGATATCCAGGAATACTTCGTCCACCATCAGGTGCGCAACTTCTATTCGGTTTCCATCTCGGGCTATCACATCGCCGAGGCCGGCGCGAACCCGATCTCGCAGCTCGCGTTCACGCTCTCCAACGGCTTCACCTATGTGGAGGCGTATCTCGCGCGCGGCATGCATATCGACGACTTCGCGCCGAACCTGTCGTTCTTCTTCTCCAACGGCATGGACCCCGAGTACAGCGTGCTGGGTCGCGTTGCGCGACGTATCTGGGCCGTGACGATGCGCGACAAGTACGGCGCCAACGAGCGCAGCCAGAAGCTCAAGTACCACATCCAGACGTCGGGCCGTTCGCTGCATGCGCAGGAGATCGACTTCAACGATATCCGCACCACGCTGCAGGCGCTCATTGCCATCTACGACAACTGCAATTCGCTGCACACCAACGCGTACGACGAGGCCATCACGACGCCCACGGGCGAATCGGTGCGCCGCGCGCTGGCCATCCAGCTGATCATCAATCGCGAGTGGGGCGTGGCGAAGTGCGAGAACCCGAATCAGGGCGCGTTCCTGATCGAAGAGCTCACGGACCTCGTCGAGGAGGCGGTGCTGCAGGAGTTCGAGCGCATCGCGGAACGCGGCGGCGTGCTCGGCGCGATGGAGACCGGCTACCAGCGCGGCAAGATCCAGGAAGAGTCGCTCTACTACGAACAGCTCAAGCACGACGGCACCCTGCCGATCATTGGCGTGAACACGTTCCGCAATCCGGAAGCGGATCCGGTGCCGCAGACCATCGAGCTCGCGCGATCGAGCGAGGAAGAGAAGCAGAGCCAGCTGCAGCGGCTCGATGCGTTCCAGCACGACCATGCCGCCGACGCGCCCGCGATGCTCCAGCGGCTGCGCGAGGCGGTGATCGAGAACCGCAACGTGTTCGCGGTGCTGATGGATGCGGTGCGCGTGTGCTCGCTGGGCCAGATCACGCACGCGTTGTTCGAGGTGGGCGGACAATATCGCCGCAACATGTGAAAGGCGGGTTCCGGCAAGGGGAGCGCTGCGCTACACTCGAAGGCTGCGCCCCTTGCCCCACACTCTCCGAGATTGCCATGTCTTACCAATCCCCTGAATACAACGCCGGCAACATCTTCGCCCGCATCCTGCGCGGCGAGCTTCCCTGCTACAAGGTCTACGAGGACGCGCACACCATTGCGTTCATGGACATCATGCCGCAGGCCGACGGCCACACGCTCGTGGTGCCGAAGGAAGGCGCGCCGGACATTCTCACGCTGTCGCCGGAAGCCGCGACAGCCGCCATCCACACCACGCAGCGCATCGCGCGCGCGGTGAACAAGGCGTTCGCCCCCGACGGCCTGCTCGTCACGCAGTTCAACGGCGAAGCCGCGGGCCAGACCGTTCCGCATATCCACTTCCACGTGCTGCCGCGCTATACGGACCAGTCGTTCCGCCGCCATGCGCGCGAACAGCAGCAGGCGGAAGTGCTCAAGGAACACGCGGACCGTCTTATCGCCGCGCTGTCGGAACTGTCCGACTGACGCGCGCGTTCCATCCATCAAAGGATCCAACATGCAGATCAAGACAGTGGGCATCGTCGGTGCCGGCACCATGGGCAATGGCATCGCGCAGGCATGCGCGGTGGCGGGACTCGATGTGGTGATGGTCGATATCAACGATGCTGCCGTGCAGAAGGGCATCGCGACGGTAGCGGGCAGCCTGGACCGGCTGATCAAGAAGGAAAAGGCCACCGAGGCGGACAAGACGGCCGCGCTGTCGCGCATCCAGGGCAGCACCGCCTACGATGACCTCAAGCGCGCCGATATCGTCATCGAGGCCGCTACCGAGAACCACGAGCTCAAGATCCGGATCCTGAAGCAGATCGATGCGCTGGTGGGCGACGGCGTGATCATCGCATCGAACACGTCGTCGATCTCGATCACGAAGCTCGCCGCTGCCACCGGCCGCGCCGATCGCTTCATCGGCATGCACTTCTTCAACCCGGTGCCGATGATGGCACTGGTCGAGCTGATCCGCGGGCTGGCGACGAGCGACGCCACGCATGCGGCCGTGGAAGACCTCGCGAAGCGCCTCGGCAAGTATCCGATCACGGTGAAGAACAGCCCGGGCTTCGTCGTGAACCGCATTCTGTGCCCGATGATCAACGAGGCGTTCTGCGTGCTCGGCGAAGGCCTGGCGTCGGCCGAGGAAATCGACGAGGGCATGAAGCTCGGTTGCAATCATCCGATCGGCCCGCTCGCGCTGGCAGACATGATCGGCCTCGACACGATGCTCGCGGTGATGGAAGTGCTCTACACCGAGTTCGCCGATCCGAAGTATCGTCCGGCGATGCTGCTGCGCGAGATGGTGGCGGCCGGGTATCTCGGCCGCAAGACCGGACGCGGGGCTTACGTGTATAGCAAGTAAGCAGCAAGTCATCGCCAGCTTGCCGAAAGCGCAAGGAAAGGCCGGGCGGGAGCCTCGACTCCACCCGGCCTTTTTTACGCCCCCCGCTTCAATCGACCTGCGCGTTGCTCTTCTTCACGACCTCGGTCCACTTGCGGACCTCGCCATCCACGAATCCCTGCAACTGCCCGGGCTCCAGGGTGTTCGCCTCCAATCCCTGCGCGGCCAGTTGCTGATGCACGGTGGGATCCTGCAGCACGTTCGACACGGTCTGCAGCAGCCTGGTGCGCGTGCCCGCATCGAGACCCGCGGGCGCCGCGAGGATAAACCATGCGGTCAGGTCGAAGCCCGGATAGCCCGACTCCGCGACGGTCGGCACGTTCGGTGCCGCCGACGAGCGGCGCTGGCTGCTGACAGCCAGCGCGCGCAGCTTGTTCGCCTTCAGGTACGGCAGTACCGCCACCGGATGGTAGAACATGAAATCGACCTGTCCGCCCAGCACCGCGGTCAGTGCCTGCCCTCCCTCCTTGAACGGCACGTGCGTCATGTTCACGCCCGCCATCGACTTGAGCAGTTCGCCCGCGAGATGGCCCGAGGTGCCGTTGCCGGCGGACCCGAACGACAGCTTGTCCGGGTTGGCCTTCGCATATGCCACGAGTTCCGCGAGGTTCTTGTAGGGTGCCTCGGCCCGGACGACGAGCAGCGTCGGCGTGTAGCCCGGCATGCCCAGGTACGTGAAGTCCTTGTCGGGGTCGTACGGCAGTTTGCGGTACAGCGCCTTGTTGATCGCGTGCGTGCCCACGGTGCCGAGCGTGATCGTGTAGCCGTCGGCCTTCGACTTGGCCACGAAGTCGGTGCCGATGGCACCGCCCGCGCCCGCGCGGTTCTCCACCACGACGGGCTGGCCGAGCTTCTTCGCCATGCCTTCGCCGACCACGCGTGCGATCAGGTCGGTCGAGGTGCCGCCGCCGAACGGAACGATCATGCGGATCGGCCGGTTGGGATAGTCGTCGGCGTGTGCCGGCAGGTGGGCAAAGCCGGTTGCCAGCAGCAATGCGGCGAGCGCCGCCCGTAGCGTCTTCGTCTTGTACATGTCTCCTCCGTCTGGCGGTGGTTTTATCGAGTCGTTCTTATTGGGTACGGCTTTTCAGCTGCGCGCGAATCTCCTCGTCATGCTCTCCCAGCAGCGGCGGCGCCGTGACGTCCAGTGCGCGCTCGCCGTCGAACGACACCGGGCTGCGCACCGTGCGGAATTCGCCTAGCGTCGGATGGTGGCCCGTGACCAGCAACTCCAGATGCCGGGCCTGCGGATCCTCGAGCGCCTCGCTCGTGTCGTACATCGGCGCATGGGGTACATCCTCCGCTTCGAGCCGCGCGCACCATTCCGCGCGCGGATGCCGGCGGAACAGCTCGCCGAGCAGATCGATCAGTACTTCCTGATTGTCGATACGCGCCTTGCGCGAGGCGAAGCGCGGATCCTGGAAGAGGTCCGGCCGCTCGATCGCGTTGGCCAGCCCCTGCCAGAACTTCTCGGGCGACGACATATGGAGCGCCACCCATTTGCCGTCCGCGCATTCGAGCACATACGACTGCGACACGCTCGGGCGGCTGTAGGGGCCCATCACCTCCCCCGCGGAATAGTAATGCGTGAAGGCGTCGAGGTTGAAGTGGCTCATCGCCTCGAGCATCGACACCTCGACCTTGCGGCCGACGCCCGTGCGCTGGCGCTCGTACAGCGCGCCGAGAATGCCATAGGTCGCGTAGAAGCCCGTCATCGAATCGGCGATCGCCGGGCCCACCACGCGCGGATTGGCCGGATTCACGAGCAGGTTCAGGAAGCCGCTCGCGGCCTGGGCCACGGTATCGTAGCTCGGGCGCGTGGCGGCCGGGCCCGTCGCGCCAAACCCGCTGATGGCGCAATAGATCAGCCGCGGATTGATCTCGCGCAGGCGCGCCTCGCCAGCATGGAGCCGCTCTGCCGCGCCGGGGCGGAAGTTCTGGATATAGACGTCGGCCTCGCGAATCAGCTGGTCGAAAACCTCGAGATCTTCGGGGTTCTTGGTGTTGAGCGTGAGGCTGCGCTTGTTGCGGTTGTACGTCTGGAAATGCGGGCTGTAGAGCCCGCCTTCGAACGCGCGGAACGGGTCGCCGGTCTCGGGCTGTTCGATCTTGATGACGTCGGCACCGAGGTCGCCCAGCAGCATCCCGCATGCGGGGCCCGTGATAAAGGTGCCTTGTTCGAGGACCTTGAGGCCCGCGAGAACTTTGGTCATGAATGCTCCCCTCAGGCCTGCGGGTCGAAGCCGGCCGGCGTACTGCCCGTGTAGACGAGTTCGCGCGTGGCCTGGTACGACAGCGCGAAGCCGATCGACTGACGCAGCTCCTCGCTCAGGTGGGCAATGAGGCCGCCCGTACGCGCGAGGATCGGCACGCCCTTGAGCGCGTTCAGCGGAAAGCCGACGCCGAGCAGCACGGCCGGAATTGCGGCCGAAACGTTGAGGCGCAGGTCCTTGCCGACGATATCGGGAATCACGGTTTCGATCGCTTCGGCGATATCGACGTAGACGGTGTCGGCACCGGCTTCGCGTGCCACCGCGAACAGCGCGGCCACACGCGGGTCGCGCGACTTGTGCACCGGATGGCCGTAGCCGGGAATCGCGCGACGTTCGGCGCGATAGGCCGTGATCACGGCGCGCGCGGCGTCCTCGATCGACTCCCCTTTCTGTACGCGCTGCCAGACCTCGTGGAGCATGACGCCCGCGGTCTCCGATGCGCCGAGGATGACCGAGCCGCAGCCGAGAATCCCCGCGGCCACCGCGCCCTGCAGCGCGTCCGGTGCCGCGGCCAGCGTCATGCGGCTCGCCTGCACGCTCGGCACGAGGCCGTGCTCGGCAATAGCGACGAGCGTGGCGTCGATGACGCGCACGGCCGCGCGCGTGGGGCGCTCGCCCGTGACGAGGAAGCAGAAGTATTCGGTAAAGCTCAGCTTGCCGATCAGGTCCTGGCACAGGTCGGCGCCGCGCACGACGATGGTTTCGGTGTTGGAAGTGCAGATCGCGGTACGCGGAACGGTTTCCTTGCCAATCTTCATGGCGACTGTCTCCTGATGGATCTCGTAGTAGTGGCTGCCAGTCTATGAGCTCCGATGCACAGATAACAGTGATGAATTTCTCTGCTATGCATCGACAGCATCGATAACGGCGCAGTAAGATCGCGGCATGGAACTCCGACACCTTCGCTACTTCGAGGCGCTGGCCGATACGCTGAGCTTTACGCGCGCGGCCGAGCGCATGCACGTGACGCAGTCCACGCTGTCGCATCAGATCCGGCAGCTGGAGGAAGAGATCGGGCAGGCGCTGTTCAACCGCATCGGCAAGCGCGTGACGATGACCGAGGCGGGCGAGACGCTGCTGCTCCATATCGGCCCCGCATTGCGGCAGGTCGATCTCGCCCTCCATGCGGTGCGCGACGAGCAGGGTCCCGTGGCCGGCGAGATTCGCGTGGGGGCCACGCACAGCTTCAATATCCGGCTGATTCCGCAGTGCGTGTCGTCGTTCCTCACGCGCTACCCGTCCGTGCGCGTGATCGTGGAGGAATTGTCGGCCGCGGAGATCACGGCCCGGCTCGCAAGCGGGGACCTCGACCTCGGCGTGTCGTATCGTCCCGCCCAGACCGATGCGTTGCGATTCGAGCCGCTGTACAACGAGGAGCTGAAGCTCGTGGTGGGCGCGCACCACCCGATGGCGAACCGCCGGCGCGCGCGCATGGTGGAGCTGCACGGCCTGCGCATGGTGCTGCTGCCGCAGTACTTCGCCACGCGGCAACTGCTCGACGAATGCTTCCGCGCGGCGGGCGCGGAGCCACTGGTCATCGCGGAACTGAATTCGATCGCGCCGATGCTCGAGCTCGTACGGCAGGCGACGGGGGGATCGGCGGGGGGATTGGATATTGCGGCGGTGATCGGCGAGTCGGCCGACCTCGGCAACGAGGACCTGCGCTTTATACCGCTGGAGAGTCCGACGCCGCAGCGCACGCCGGGGCTGCTGTGGCGGCGCGGCGCGCCGCGTGCGGTGCCGGTGAAGTATTTCGCGACGGCCGTGCGGCGCGTCGTGGAGTCGATGGAGAAACGATAGGCCCTCTCGCGGCCCTCTCGCCTCGAACGGCGGGAGGGCCTCAAGCGATCGGTCGCCCCGTCGCCCGGTCTATTACTTCGCCACGGGCATCGTGAATTCCGCGCCCTTGGCGATGCTGTCCGGCCAGCGCTGCATCACGCTCTTGTAGCGCGTGTAGAAGCGCACGCCTTCCTCGCCGTAGGCGTGGTGATCGCCGAACAGCGAGCGCTTCCAGCCGCCGAACGAGTGCCATGCCATCGGGACCGGAATCGGCACGTTGATACCGACCATGCCCACCTGGATCTGCCGCGCGAAGGCGCGGGCGATACCGCCGTCGCTCGTGTAGCAAGACACGCCGTTGCCGAACTCGTGCGCATTGATCAGCGACACGGCCTCCGCAAAGTCGTCCACGCGCACCACCGACAGCACGGGCCCGAAGATCTCTTCCTTGTAGATCGTCATGTCCGGCTTGACGTGGTCGAACAGCGTGCCGCCGACGAAGAAGCCCTTGTCGTGCCCCTCGACCTTGTGGCCGCGGCCATCGGTCACGAGCGTCGCACCCTCTTCCACGCCCTTGGCGATATAACCCTCCACCTTCGCCTTGTGCACGCCGGTCACGAGCGGCCCCATCTCGGCATCGGCCTCCATGCCGTTGCGGATCTTCAGCGCCTTCGCGCGTTCCGCCAGACGCGGCACGAGCTTGTCCGCCACGTCGCCGACGGCCACCGCGACCGAGATCGCCATGCAACGCTCGCCGGCCGAGCCGTAGGCCGCGCCGATCAGCGCATCCACGGCCTGGTCGAGGTCGGCATCGGGCATCACCACGAGGTGGTTCTTCGCGCCGCCCAGGGCCTGCACGCGCTTGCCGTGCTTCGTGCCTTCCGTGTAGATGTACTCGGCGATCGGCGTCGAGCCCACGAACGACAGCGCCTGCACGTCCGGATGCGCGAGCAGCGCATCGACGGCCTGCTTGTCGCCCTGCACGACATTGAACACGCCATCGGGCAGGCCAGCCTGCTTGAGCAGGTCGGCGATCAGCAGGCTCGGCGACGGATCGCGCTCGCTCGGCTTGAGCACGAACGTGTTGCCGCAGGCCAGCGCGACCGGGAACATCCACATCGGCACCATCACCGGGAAGTTGAACGGCGTGATGCCGGCCACCACGCCGAGCGGCTGGCGCAGGTTCCAGTTGTCGATGCCGCCGCCGATGTTGTCGGTGAAGTCGGTCTTCAGCAGATTGGGAATGCCGCACGCGAATTCCACCACCTCGATACCGCGCGTGACTTCGCCCTTCGCATCCGAGAACACCTTGCCGTGTTCACGCGTGATCAGCGCGGCCAGGTCGTCGTGATGCCTGTCGAGCAGCTCCTTGAACTTGAACAGGATGCGCGCGCGGCGCAGCGGCGGCGTCTCCGCCCATGCCGGCGCGGCGGCCTTGGCCGCAGCCACGGCCGCATCCACGTCGGCGGCGGAGCCGAGCGCGACGCGGGCCGCGACTTCACCGGTGGCCGGATTGAAGACGTCACTGAAGCGGTCGCTGCCGGCCTGCCTGATGGCACCACCGATGTAGTGATGGATCTCGGTGATCTGCTTGTTTTCTGCGATGTTCACTGCGATGTCCCCTCGGTTTCCTGATTACTTCACGTCCTGCAGCGCTTCGCGCACGGTGTCGAACAGCTGGCCGATCTCCGCTTCGGAGATGATCAGCGGCGGCGAGAACGCGAGGATGTCGCCCGTGTAGCGGATGAGCACGCCGCGCTCGAAGCATTTGACGAACGCTTCGTAGCCGCGCGCACCCGGCGCGCCCGGACGCGACTCGAGTTCGACGCCGGCCATCAGGCCAAGGTTGCGGATGTCCTTCACGTACGGCGCGCCACGCAGCCCATGCACGGCGGCCTCGAACTTCGGCGCCATCTCGGCCGCGCGTTCGAACAGCTTGTCGCGCTTGTACAGGTCGATGGCGGCAATCGCGGCCGCGCAGGCGAGCGGGTGGCCCGAGTACGTGTAGCCGTGCGGCAGCTCGATGGCGCCGGGACCGGCACCGTTGACGACCGCGTCATGCACCTCGCGGCGCACCGCCACCGCGCCCATCGGCACCGCGGCGTTGTTGATGGCCTTGGCCATCGTGATCAAGTCCGGCGTGACGTTCAGGCGCTCGGCGGCGGTGGCGGCACCGAGGCGGCCGAATGCGGTGATCACTTCGTCGAAGATCAGCAGGATGCCGTGCTTGCTCGTGATCTCGCGCAGCTTTTCCAGATAGCCGACCGGCGGGATCACCACGCCCGTGGAGCCGGCCACCGGCTCGACGATCACGGCCGCGACGTTCGACGGATCGTGCAGCGCCAGAATGCGCTCGAGGTCTTCGGCAAGGTGCGCGCCCCATTCCGGCTGGCCCTTCGAATAGCCGGCTTCGGCGATGTTCAGCGTGGCGGGCAGATGGTCCGTGTTCGGCATCACGTTGGCCGACCAGATCTTGCGGTTCGGTCCGATACCGCCAACGCCCATGCCGCCGAAGCCCACGCCGTGATAGCCGCGCTCGCGGCCGATGATCTTCACGCGCTGGCCTTCGCCGCGTGCGCGGTGGTACGCCAGTGCGATCTTCAGCGCCGTATCGACGGACTCGGAACCCGAGTTCGTGAAGAAGATGCGGTCGAGACCCTTCGGCATGAGGGCGGCGACCTTGGTCGCGGCTTCGAACTCGAGCGGATGGCCCATCTGGAACGGCGGCGCGTAGTCGAGCGTGGCGGCCTGCTGGGCGATCGCTTCCACGATCTCCTTGCGGCCGTGGCCCGCGGCCACGCACCACAGGCCCGCGCAACCGTCGAGCACCTGACGGCCGTCATGGGTCGTGTAGTACATGCCGCTCGCCGAGGCCAGCAGGCGCGGCGCGGCCTTGTACTGGCGATTGGCGGTAAACGGCATCCACAGCGCTTCGAGGTCGGGGATCACGGTCTTGGCGGCGTCCATAGCTTCTCCTGGTATCCGGTGTCGGTTCGGTTGCGGTTCGATTTCGATTCGGCCACTCTACCGGCGCGTGGCGGCCCGCAGAATATACGGTCGCGAGTTCGCGCACTCACCGTACAGTTTAGGCTTTATGAACCGTACAGGTATCTGTGCCCGCACGCTTCCCCGGCCTGGTGCACGCACGCGTTCGCACATCGCGAACCCGGCCAGCAGATGGGCCATTGCGGGCATACGGCCCGCTGCGCTGCACCATGACGATATCCTTCCCGCGCGCGCCCTAACCCCGCTAAACTGTGCAGGTCCCCAGACCGGAAAGCCGCCTTCGATGCTCGCCCTCCACCTCGCCCGCAGCCGCCGCGGCAGCGATACGCTGACCGAACAGATCGTCTCCGGCATCGTCGCGCTGATCGACAGCCGCGCGCTGCGCGCGGGGGCGGCCGTGCCATCGGTACGGCGGCTGGCGCAGCAGCATCACGTCAGCACGTTCACGGTCGCGGAAGCCTACGCACGCCTGACCGCGCTCGGATACCTGAGCGCGCGTCCGGGATCGGGCTATACGGTCGCGCACCGGCATGCGCCGGCCGGGCAGGCACGCACACCGCAGTGGCAGGCGCCCGAACTCAACGCGGCATGGCTGCTTGCCGACGTGTTCGCCGACCATTCGGTGCCGATCAAGGCCGGCGCGGGCTGGCTGCCCGGCGACTGGCTCAACGAGGAAGGCCTGCATCAGGCCATGCGCACGGCGTCGCGCGTGCCGGCCGCGCAGGTCTCGGGCTACGGCCATCCCTATGGGTTCGCGCCGCTGCGCGAGCATATCGCCACGCATCTGAGCCAGTACGGCATGCCCGTGCAGTCGCAGCAGGTGGTGCTCACGCAGGGGGCCACGCAGGCGCTGGACCTCGTGGTGCGCACGCTGCTGCGTCCCGGCGATACGGTGCTCGTGGAAGCGCCGTGCTACTGCAATCTGCTGCAGATCCTGAAGCTCGCGGGGCTACGCGTGATCGGCGTCCCGCGCACGGCCGCGGGGCTCGACACCGATGCCCTCGAGGATGCCATCCGCGCGCACGGACCGCGCGCGCTGTTCGTCAACACGGTGCTGCAGAACCCGACCGGCGCCACGCTGACGAGCATGAACGCGTATCGCGTGCTGCAGCTGGCCGAGACCCACCGGCTGCTCGTGGTGGAGGACGATATCTATCGCGAGCTCGCGCCGGCGGGCTCGCCGATGCTGGCGGCCATGGACGGCCTGTCGCAGGTGGTTTACATCAACGGATTCTCGAAGACCATCGCGCCGTCGGTGCGCGTGGGGTATCTCGCGGCGAGCCCCGACCTCGCCAAGGCGTTCGCGCAGACGAAGATGGCGGTGGGGCTGACCTCATCGGAGGTGACCGAGCGGCTCGTGTATTCGGTGCTGACCAGCGGCCATTACGCGCGCCATGTCACGGCGCTGGGCGAACGGCTGCGCGCGCAACAGGATCTCGTATCGGAAAAGCTGGAGGCGCATGGCATGGAAGTGCTGCTGCGGCCGGAAGGCGGGATGTTCACGTGGGCACGGCCGCGCTGGGACGATCGTGCCGAGGGCGGGCAGCCAGGCCAGGCGCTGGCCGCGCGGGCGCTCAGCCACGGAATCTGGCTCGCACCGGGCGTCTACTTCGAGCCCGATGGCAGCGACTCGCCGTGGATCCGCTTCAACGTGGCGACGAGCGATGCGCCGCAGTTGTGGGCGTTCCTCGGCGCCTGCCGTGCGGGGCAGGACGCCGAGTCCGCGCTGACCGCCTGATCAGAAGCGGTAGCGCACGTAGCCCGTGTAGAAGTTGGCGCCCGGGTTCGGCTCGCGGATGCCCGCGTTGGAGATGTGCTGGAAGCGGAAACCGGCTTCCATGGCGTTGTTCTTGCCGAACGCCGCACCCACGCCGATCATGTCGCCGAACTGGAACGCACTGCTCATGTTGTGCTCGTCGGACGTGTGCGTATGCGTGAGCAGGCGCAGCCCGAGGCCGCCTTCGATAAACGGCGTGAACGGGAAGCTGCCGCGCTTTTCCACACGCAGGATCGGCGTGAAGCCGAACTCCTGCAGGTTCTGCGAGTTCGTGCCGCCGCGCGACTGCCATTGCGCGATATTGAATTCGACCTGCACGCGGAGCAGCCAGCTATCGGGATTTCCGTACTGGAGCGGCGTGTTGAAGTTGATGCCGAGCTCGTACTTGTTGACGTCGTGACTCGTGTCACGGCCGTATGCAACGTGAACACCCGGGTCCGTAAACCACGGCTCGGCCTGGGCGGCAGTGCTGACCCCCGCGGCGAGCGCGGCGGCAACGAGACAACGGGCGGCGAGGGATACGGACGAAGCGCGCGAGGCAGGCGCGCACAGGGAACGCTGTTGTAGTTGTGGATGCATGAGAGAGCGTCGGCGATGAAGAGAGGACCCGGCAAAGGGACGACAAAAAGCCGGACATGCCGAGGCTCTGCGAGACATCGCGCGCGGGGAATGGGGCATGGCGAATGGCCGTGCCCCATGGCGTCAGCGCCCGGTCCCTCCCAGAATCCGGTACGTCAGGCCCAAAGCCGCTCCGCGATCCAGTTCGCGAACACACAGATCGAAAGCCAGATGGCGAGGCAGCCTGCAATAAAACGGTACGTCATGGGTATTTCTTCTTGTCAGGTTCTTCGTGAGACGCGCGATTATACATTCATTCATGAATGTATGTTTCGGGATCCCCCGGTCCGCTATCCGGTATCACGGTCGATATCGGACGGCGCAGAAACCTCACAAGGGGACGATGATGCCAGTGTGTGAGAAACCGTGCACGGCAAGGGTTCAATTCTCTTTTCAAAAAATTTGTGCATACCTGCACAAAAGCACGATGGCGCGCCCTGCGGCGCGCCATCCCGGCAACCCATTCGAAAAGCCACGAGGCTTGCTGCTATTAGCTTCTGAGGAAAGGAAGCACTTCCTCCAGTAACCGCTCGGGAATTTCCTCGGCGATATAGTGACCGCTCGGCAAAGCATGTCCGCTGACGTGGCGTGCGACCTTGCGCCACTCCTCCAGCGGCTGGAAACACTGGCCGACCGCCCCCTCGGCGCCCCAGAGCGCGAGCATCTCGCACTCGACCTTGCGACCGGCCTCGAAGTCCGCGCGGTCGTGTTCGAGGTCGATGCCCGCGCTCGCGCGGTAGTCCTCGCAGAGCCCATGCGCGGCACCGGGCAGCTTCAGGCAACGCAGATATTCGGCCAGGGCGGCCTCCGTGAACGGCGCGAGGCCCGCGCTGCGCGTGCCCATGGTCTGGCGCAGATACAGGGCGGGATCGGCCTCGATCAGCGTTTCCGGGAACGGCGCCGGCCGGATCAGGAAGAACCAGTGATAGTAGGCGCGCGCGAACGCCTCGTTGGTCTGTGCATACATCGCGAGCGTGGGCGCGATATCGAGCGTGACCAGCTTTTCCACCGCCTGCGGGTGGTCCAGCGCGAGCCGGTGCGCCACGCGGCCGCCGCGGTCGTGCGCCAGCACGCGAAAGCGCGCGAAGCCGAGCGCCCGCATGACCGCGAGCTGGTCGGCCGCCATCGCGCGCTTGCTGTAGTTGCTGTGGTCGGGCAGGCCCGCCGGCTTGTCGCTGTCGCCGTAGCCGCGCAGGTCCGTGGCGACCACGGTGAAGTGCCGCGCCAGTTCGCCCGCGACCTTGTGCCAGATCACGTGCGTCTGCGGATGACCATGCAACAGCAGCAGGGCCGGGCCCTGCCCGCCGACCACCGCGTGAATGTTGACGCCGTCACAGTCGAAGCTGCGTTCGGTGAATCCTTCGAACATCTCGTCTCCTTGCCGCGCCTCCGCGCGGAATACCGGACAGTGTAATCACGAAGCGCGCCGATATAATGCCCGGCATCGACTTTCATTCAGTCATCCGTTTCACGAATCGATGGATCCGTTCTCCGACGTCGCGTTCTTCGTCCTGCTCGTCAAGCGCGGCAGCCTCGCCGGTGCCGCGCAGCAGCTCGGCATCACGCCGTCCGCGGCCAGCAAGCGGCTGTCCGCGCTGGAATCGCGGCTCGGCGTGCGGCTGCTCCAGCGCACCACGCGGCGGCTGTCGGTGACCCCCGAAGGCGAGTCGTATCTGGCGCAGGGCGGGCGCATCCTCGCGGAACTCGAAGAACTGGAACAGGGACTCGGCGGCAGCCGCGTCGCGCCGCGCGGATTGCTGCGCGTCAATGCGTCGCTGGGCTTCGGACGGCGCCATCTGGCACCCGCCATCGCCGATTTCCTCGTGGCCTATCCCGACGTCGAGGTCCAGCTGCAGCTGACGGACCGCGCGCTGAACCTGGCCGAGAGCGGACACGATATCGGCATTCTCGTCGGCGAGCCGCCCGATGCGCGCCTCAACGCGCGACGGCTCGCGGCCAACCGGCGCCTGCTGTGCGCGGCGCCCGCCTATCTGGAAGCGCACGGCGAGCCCACATCGCCGCGCGCGCTGCACCGCCATCGCTGCCTCGTCATTCGCGAAAACGAATCGGCCTACGGCACGTGGCACCTGGAGTCGGGCGGGCATCATGAAACCGTGAAGGTGCGCGGCCCCGCCGCGACCAACGATGGTGAAGTGGCCGTCGGCTGGGCGCTGCAGGGGCATGGGGTGCTGCTGCGATCGGAGTGGGAGGTGGCGCCGCTGCTGCGCTCGGGGCGGTTACGGCAGGTGCTGCCGGACTGGGCTTCCCCGCCCGCCGATATCCATGCCGTCTATCTGGGCGGGGACAAGCTGTCCGCCCGCGTGCGCGCATTCGTCGATTTTCTGGCGGCGCGGTTCGCGGGGCATGACGAGGGCGCGCGGTTTCACGGGTGGTGACCGGCGCCCCGCGCCGACAGACACTCGGTCAGGGGACCAGCAGGATCGCGCCCGTGGTTTCGCGGCGCTCGGCCGCTTCGTGCGCGCGCGCCACGTCGGCCAGCGGAAAACGCTGACCGATCTCCACCTTCACATGGCCGGCCGCGATCGCGTCGAATAGATCCTTCGCGTTTGCGCGGAATCGCGCGGCGTCCGCGTTATGCGGAAACACCGACGGCCGCGTCAGGAACAGGCAGCCCTTCTTGGCCAGCAGCTCGGGCTCGATCGCCGGCGCGGGACCCGATGCGGCGCCGTACAGCACCACGAGGCCGAACGTCTGCGCGCAATCGAGCGAGCCGAGGAACGTCGACTTGCCGACCGCGTCGTAGACCACGCGCACGCCCGTGCCGCCGCTCGCGGCACGCACCTGTTCCACCCAGTCGTCGTTCGAATAGTCGATGGCCACGTCGCAGCCCATGCGCTTCGCGATTTCGCACTTGGCGGGCGAGCCCGCGGTGCCGATCACGAACGCGCCAAGCGCCTTGGCCCAGCTGCTCAGGATCTGGCCCACCGCACCGGCGGCCGCATGCACGAGCACCTTGTCGCCGGGCTGGATCGCGTACGTATGGCGCACGAGATATTGCGCGGTCATGCCCTTGAACAGGATTGCGGCGGCATGCTCGTCGGAGACGTTGTCGGGCAGCGCCACGAGCTTGTCGGCCGGCACGTTGCGCGCCTCGGCATAGGCGCCGAGACCGGCGTTCATGTACGCCACGCGCGCGCCGGGCGCGAAATCGGTCACGCCGGGACCGACGGCTTCGACGACACCGGCCGCCTCGTGGCCGAGCCCGGTCGGCGAGGGCAGCGGATAGGTGCCGCGGCGCTGGTACGTATCGATGAAATTGAAGCCGATCGCGGTCTGCCGGACACGCACTTCGCCGGGGCCCGGATCGGGCAGCTCGACATTCTCGAGCCGCATGACCTGCGGGGCGCCGAATTCATGAAGGCGTACGGCACGAACGGTGATCGGCATGCTGGTCTCCTCTGGATGGGGTATCGATGAGCGTTGGACTCCGGATTATCGAGTGATTCCGGAAATCCTGCCGGACCGCAAATACGGACACCGCCGACGCTGCGAGATCAGTCCAGCTGCGCGCACATGCAGAGCGCCGAACCGCTGCTCTGCCTTCGGAACGCCTCGGAGTCGCGCACCTCGGCCGGCAGCTGCGCGGCCTGGATCAGCGAGAACCCGTAGCGAGCGAAGTAATCGGGACAACTCGACGTCAGGAGCACCGCGCGCCGGCTGCCGTTCGCGCGCGCGCGCATCATCGCGGCGCGCACGAGGTGGGTGGCAATGCCCTGGTCGCGGCAGTCATGCAACACCGCCACCGAGCGGATCATCGCCGTATCGCCAAAGCGCTCGGCGCAGGCACATCCCACCACGCGCGTCTCGAGCACGGCCACATGGAAATGATCCACGAGCAACGCCACGTCGGTTGCCGGCAGGCCGCACCGCTCCAGAACGGCCTCGATGGCAGGGATATCGGCCGCCCGCGCGGCTCGGATCTGCATGTCTTTGATCATCGGGAGCCTCGTTATCGCTGAACGCTATGGACGACATTCACCATGGAAGCCCTGCATGGATACTGCTGTGTCTTTCCCTGCCCCGCGTCGTACGACGACACATGACACGGGGGTATGAAACGGGAAAGAAACGGCGGCGCCGGGCGAGCGGTGACATGCTGACAATCGCGGCGCGCGCGGGACTCACAGTAGCGCAATCGGCCGCACCTTGCCAGAGGCAAATGCACGCCTTTGGTTCATGTTCGTCCGCAGCGTATCGACGCACGGAGTGCGAGCATGAAACGCGCCAGCGAGAGGCGCCGAGGGAAAGAAAAACGGGAAGGAAAAACGGAAAGGAAAACGGAAAGGAAAACGATGGAGGCGGGGATACGGAATCGAACCGTCGTAAACGGCTTTGCAGGCCGTCGCATAACCACTCTGCCACCCCGCCCCGGATGGCGTCTCCATGGACGCGCGTTGCTTGTTGCGGGCCGCAGTGTAGCCGAAGATGGAAAAACGTGCAGCGGCTCAGTGACTTTCGCCGACCTCGCCCATCGCGGACTGCTGATAGTTCTGCAGGCCGATCTTGCGGATCAGCTCCAGCTGGGTCTCGAGCCACTCGATATGGTCTTCCGTATCGTCGAGGATCGGGGTCAGGACATCGCGCGACACATAGTCGCCCACCGACTCGCAATACTTGATCGATTCCTTGAGGCTCGTCTGCGAGATGCGCTCGAGTTTCAGATCGCAGCCGATCATCTCTTCGGTGTTTTCGCCGAGCAGCAGCTTGTCGAGGTCCTGCAGGTTGGGCAGCCCGTCGATCATCAGAATGCGCTCGATGAGCTTGTCCGCGTGCTTCATCTCCTCGATGGATTCGTCGTACTCGTGCTTGCCGAGCGCGAGGAGACCCCAATGCCGGTAGATGCGCGCATGCAGAAAATACTGGTTGATTGCCGTCAGCTCGTGCTTCAATTGCGTATTCAGCAGCTGAATGACTTTCTTATCGCCTTTCATCGTGCATCTCCAACCATCATTACCATTTCATGGTAATCGCGGAGACCGCAATATCAAGCTGGGATTGGCGTTGCGGGCAGCACGCTGCATTTTTCGCAAATATTTTTTTACGTGAATGCATCTGATTTCGATTCACGTCCCCATTCGCGTGGCAAAAAAAAAGGCGCTCCGGAGAGCGCCATTTTTTATTTAGGCACCGCTCGCGCGATACCGGTTACGCAGATCGCGAATCAGATCGTGATTGCGCAGCACACCCTGGTACTGGCGCTCGATCAGCGCGCGGATATCGAAGCTGAGGTCTGCGTCCTGCAGCGCATCGCCATACTTCTTCTTGGCGACGTCCTCGCCCTTCTCGGTTTCTTCCAGAATGGCAAGGTCCGACCGGTCCGACACGGCGGTCCGCAGGCTCACCCAGCCGCGATGCAGGGCGCCGGCCACGCTGCCGTGATCTTCCGGCTTGCCGCCCAGTGCGGCCACCTGGCTCTGCAACTCGCGCACGGCGGCGCCGATTTCCGCGGCACGGCTCGAGAACAGGGTCTTGAGCTCGGGGTTCTTGGCGTCCTCCGCAGCCTTGCGAAAACCTTCCTCGCCGTCGCGCGACACTTCGATCAGATCGTTCAGTACGGATACGTTGTTATCAGCCATCGTTCTCTCCTTTCTGAATTTTGCCCCTGCGTCCATCGCAGGCGCGGCATGAGTTCAAGATAGAAGAGTGGGCACACGCAAACTGTCGGGTGCCCTCGCAACCGGTTGTCGGTCTATGCCTACAACCGCGCGCGGACGGCGGAATCAGTCGAGAAGGTGACCCATGCGAGACCGCTTGGTCGCGAGATATTTCTCGTTTTCGGCGTTCGAGGGCACGATGTGACGCATTTGCTCGGCGACGACGATACCGGCGTCCTCGAGCGCGCGCTGCTTGACGGGGTTGTTGCTCATCAGGCGAATCGACTTCACACCCCACTGGCGCAGCAGATCGGCCGCGAACGCATAGGTGCGCGAGTCGATGGCCTGCCCGAGCGCGAGATTCGCATCGACGGTGTCGAGGCCGCCATCCTGGAGCGCATAGGCGCGAATCTTGTTCGAGAGGCCGATGCCGCGGCCTTCATGGCCACGCAGGTACAGCAGGATGCCGCGGCCTTCCTCGGCAATCTTCTGCATCGCGAGGTCCAGTTGCTCGCCGCAGTCGCAGCGGCACGAGCCGAACACGTCGCCGGTCAGGCATTCGGAATGCAGGCGCGTGAGCACGTTCTCGCCGGAGATATCGCCAATGGTGAGGGCCAGGTGCTCGGTGCCCGTGTGCGCGCCCTTGAAGGCATGCGCGGTGAACTCGCCGTACCGCGTGGGCAGGCGCGCGGAGCCAATCAGCTCGCTTTCTGTGTCATTCATGTTGTCAATGTGGTGCGGTGACCGCCGAAGCGGCGCATGGCGGCAAGGATACCGCACCACGGCAGGACATGCTCGCGGCAGGGGTTACCGGCCTGCCCCGCGGCACGCCGGCATCCCTCGCGGAGAGGGAAAGCGGGAAGAACCGTGCGCCGCGGAAGAACGCGTTGCCCGCGGCACCCGCACAAGCGCCTAGACAGGCACTTGCAGCGCGTCCGGGCGATCCCACCAGCGATGCTGGCCCACGGCCTCGAGAAACGCCTTGTGGCCCGCCGCCTGGTCCTTTTCCGCCACGAGCACGCCGGCGCCGCCGAAGCCGCCGTCGAGCCCCGCGGCGCGCGCGGCAGCCGCGACGAGCAGCGCACCGGAGCCGCCCGCGCCGATCGGCTTGTAGTGCTTGTAGCTCTCGCTGACGAACAGCAGCGCGGCCGCTTCGGGCACCGTCGGCGGATTGTCGCCATCGGGAACATAGACGGCATCGAACAGCACCGAGCCGACCGACGCCAGCGCGTGATCGACGGCGAGCGCGGCGCCCTTGGCCGTGGTAACCGCGCTCGCGCGCGGCCCGATGATCTTGACCACCGCGCCGCCCTGCTCCGCCAGCTTGCGCAGCGACGCGATGGCTTCATCGCGCACGCCGTCGTTGACCAGCACCGCGATCTGCCGGCCCTTGATCACGCCCTTCGGCTGCGCATCGAGGCTCAGCGCGGGGGAGGCGGCAATCCCGTAGTCGTTGATCGGAACGTCGGGGCCGACCGGCACGACCTCGATGCCGAGCTTGTCCGCGACCTGCTGGGCCAGCTCCGGCGCGATATGCACGAGCTGTCCCACCACGCGTTCGCGAATCTCGGGGCTCGACACCTTCGACAGCTCGAACGTGTATGCATCGACGATCTGCATCTGCTCCACGGCCGACTGGCTGCGCCAGAACAGGTTGGCCTGCGAGAAATGATCGGCGAACGTGTGGCTACGCATGCGGACCTTCACCGCGCCATCCTCGGCGGGCTGCGGAAAATGCTTGTAGCCGTCGGTGTCGCCCGCGAGGAACGGGCAGCCGCCGCTGATGCTGTTCGGCTGATAGCTCTCGCGGCCCTGCACGACCGTCTGGCGCATAAAGCCGTCGCGCTGGTTGTTATGCACGGGGCAGAGCGCGCGGTTGATCGGCAGTTCGTGGAAGTTGGGACCGCCGAGCCGCGTGATCTGCGTATCGGTATAGGAGAACAGCCGCCCCGCGAGCAGCGGGTCGTTCGTGAAATCCATGCCGGGGACGATATGGCCCGGGTGGAAGGCCACCTGCTCGGTCTCGGCGAAAAAATTGTCGGGGTTCCGGTTCAGCACCATCTTGCCGATACGCCGCACGGGAACGAGTTCCTCGGGAATCAGCTTGGTCGCGTCCAGCAGGTCGAAGCCGAGCTTGAGCGCATCGGTCTCGGGCACCAGTTGCACGCCCAGTTCGTACTCGGGATAGAGGCCCGCGTCGATGGAATCCCACAGGTCGCGCCGATGGAAGTCCGGGTCCTTGCCGTTGATCTTGAGCGCTTCGTCCCACACGAGCGAATGCGCGCCCCCCACGGGCTTCCAGTGGTACTTGACCAGCGTGCCGCGGCCCTCGGCATCGACGAGGCGGAACGTGTGCACGCCGAACCCTTCCATCGTGCGGAAGCTGCGCGGCAGCGCGCGACCTGACATCGTCCACAGCACCATGTGCATGGACTCGGGCTGCAGCGACACGAAGTCCCAGAACGTATCGTGCGCCGACGCGGCCTGCGGAATCTCGTTGTGCGGTTCGGGCTTCACCGCATGCACGAAGTCCGGAAACTTGATCGCGTCCTGGATAAAGAACACGGGCATATTGTTGCCGACGAGATCGAAGTTGCCCTGGCGCGTATAGAACTTGGTGGCAAAGCCTCGCACATCGCGCGCGACGTCGGGCGAGCCGCGCGAGCCCGCCACCGTCGAGAAGCGCACGAATACCGGCGTCTTCTCGCCCACGCGCGTAAAGATATCGGCGGTGGTCACGTCCTCCAGCGATTCGGTGAGTTCGAAGTAGCCATGTGCGGCCGCGCCGCGCGCGTGCACGACGCGCTCGGGAATGCGTTCGTGATCGAAGTGGGTGATCTTCTCGCGCAGATGAAAGTCTTCGAGCAGCGTCGGGCCACGCAAACCGAGCTTCAGCGAATCGTCGTCCTGCGGGAGCCGCAGACCCTGATTGGTCGTCAGCGTGCGGCCCTCGTTCGATACGAGGTTGCCGACGGAGTCGGAGCCCAGCCGCTTTGGACGCGGGTTCAGCCGGTCGGCCACCGCGCGCTCGTAGCTGCCGTCGTCGTTGTTGCCGGCGCCCTGCGGCTTGGGTGGGGTCGTGTCTGGCGGCACCTGCGACGCGGTCGAGGCCGCATCGTTGCGAGGCGGCTTTGCGGGGGAGGCTGTCTTCTTGGTCATGGCCGATTCCATCTGAAGAGTGATCGAACCCTGTCCTCCCGCAGATTGCGTGCCACCAGTCCGCGCGCTGCCCCGTACCGGCCACATCCTCGCCACATCCTCGCCGCGCCCCGCGCGCGCGGCGCATGGCCGGAACGCTGCCAGCGCGCTTGCACGCGCCTGCACGCGCCGCTTGCGCCGGTCTGCGCCATGCGGGCTTCCGTCCCCGCATGGCGCCTGGCGTGCCGGTGCCCGGCGCCCTGGGGGTCGACGGCCTTTTTACATCGTCGTGTAAAAGCTGCGGAGGCGCGCGTCAGCCCTTGTTGCATTGCGGCTGCGCGCGAATGCCGTCGCGCGTGGCCGCGCAGGCGCGCGCGAGGTTCTCCTTGTCGGGGATCGCGCGCCAGTGTGCGCGCACCTTGTCCATCTCCTGCGGAATCGCCTCGCGCAGCGTCTTCGCCGCCGCGCTCTGGCCCAGACGGTCGTACCCGGATGCCATCGCCTCGGTACATGCGCGCTGCGCGGCTTCGGCCTCGACGCACTCCTTCGGCAGGCTGTCGTCCGCGCCGGACGTGCCCGCGGTCTTGCCTTCGTCCTTGCCGCATGCGGCCATCAGCATGGTCAGCGAGGTGATCGCGAGTGCGGCACGGACGGTACGGAAGCGGTACTTGCTCATGGTTTCTCCTTGTCGTTCGAGGATTCAGGGATTCAGAGGATTCGGCAGCCGGGCCTGATAGCCGCGATACAGCGCCATCACGCGCGGCACGTATTGCTGCGTCTCCGCGTAGGGCGGGATCTGGAGGCCGTGGCGCTCCACCGCGCCTTCGCCGGCGTTGTAGGCGGCCAGCGCGAGCGGCAGGTCGCCGTAGCGGCCGATCAGGTAACGCAGATGCGCGGCACCGGCCCGCACATTGCGCGCGGGGTCGCGCGGGTCGGGCTCGCCATAGCGCCCGGCGGTTGCGGGCATCAGCTGCATGAGGCCGACCGCGCCTTTCGGCGACAGCGCGGCGGGATTGAAGCCGGACTCGGCGTGAATCACGGCGAGCAGAAGCGCGGGGTCGAGGCGATTGTCGGAGGCGGCCTGCGTGACGAATGGCAGCACGGTGCGAAGCAGGTCGCCGGTGCGGGGCGCGGGCGCCGGGAACATGCTGGCGAGGCCGGGCAGCCCGATGAAGGGGACTGCGGCGACTTCGCTATCGGGGTCGGTGTCGGGATCGCTACCGGGCTCGGTGTTGGAGTTGCTACCGGGGTCGGTGTTGGGACGGATAGCGGGGCCGTTAGGGGAGCGGCTATAGGAGCCGATGTTGTGGACGAGGTTAGGGACGAGATTGGCGCGGATGTTGGGACCGAGATTGGCGCGGATGTTGGGGCCGATGCCGGTGCGGATGTCCGGCCCGAGGTTGGCGCGGATGTCCGGGCCGATGCTGGTGCGGATGTCCGGGCCGAGGTTCGCGCGGATGTCCGGCCCGAGGTTCGCGCGGATGTCCGGGCCGATGCTGGCGCGGATATCCGGCCCGAGGTGGGCGCGGATGTTGGAACCGCTAGCGGAATCAATGGCAGGGCCGCTATCAGGTCGGCCGTGGTCGCGATCGTTCCCGCGTGTTAGCGAGACCATCATCGGACCGCCCGCCCGCGCGCGCGGCGCCGAGCGGATGGGCTGCACGGCCCCGCCGCCCTGCAGCCACGTCACCCCGTGCGCTCGCACGGTGGTCACTTCGGCACGGGCCAGCGTGGGCAACAGCAGCGCGGCACACGCCATCAGGGATGCCACCACGCGCACAGCGGCAATCCCGCGTACGGCCTCCCCACGCGTTGCCATCCCGTGCGTAGGCACACCCCGCGTTGCCATCCCACGCGTTGGCACACCACGCGTTGGCACACCACGCGTAGGCGCACCCTGCGTCATCCCACGCGTTGGCACACCTCGCGTTGCCCCCCCACGCGTTGGCGCACCCCGCCTTGCCATCCCACGCGTTGGCACACCCCGCGTTGGCGCACCCCGCGTTGCCATTCCACGCGTTGGCACGCCATGCGTCGGCGCCCCTCGCGTTGACACGCCACGCGTTGCCCCCCCACTCATTGCCGCGCCACCTCCACCCGCCGGTTCTGCGCGCGGCCCGCGGGATTGTCGTTTGGTGCCACCGGCCGGCTGGCGCCGAACCCCTGCGCGCCCAGATGATCGCCCGCCACGCCCGCCGCCGCGAGGTATCGGCGCACGCTCTCGGCGCGCCGCTGCGACAGGTCCTGATTGTGGGCATCGCCCCCGCTGCTGTCCGTATGGCCCTCGATCGCGAGGTGCCAGTCCGGATGCGCGCGCGCTGCCTTGACCACCGCGTCGAGCGCAGGCCGGCTCTCGGGCCGCAGCGTATCGGCATCGAGGTCGAAGTTCACGCCATAGAGCGTGACGCGCTTTTCCGCTTCCAGCGCATCGTCAACGGGATCGGTCGCCTTCGCATCGCCAGGGCAGGCATCGCGATAATCGCCGACGCGCCAGCCGATGCCATTGACCGACTGCGCCATGGTGCCGCTCCCGCCCGTCGCGCCCGGAAACTCGAGCACCGCGGTGCGCGCGCCATCGGGGCTGAAGCTCATGACGCCGCGCCACGCATCCTTGCCGCTCCCGCGCGCGTAGCGCAGATAGCCGCCGGGCTCGGCACCGCCCGCGAATTCCCCGGCAACGCGCCGGAACGTCACGCGGCCGCCCTTCTCCTCGCCGTCGCCAAAGCATCCGCGTACGGTCGCGCCATCCTGCCGGATCGCGACATACGACGCGCCGCTGAAGCCGCGCAGCAGCCGATAGACGCCCGATACGCTGCGCTCGGCCGGCGCGCCTTCGGCAGGTTGCGCAAGCGCTTCGAACTGGCGCACGGAGATCGTGCCCCCACCGCCGCCCGTGAAGTTCACGCGCACCCATCGCGCGCGCGCGGGCGTGGGCAACGCGGCCTCGTCGCTGACGCCGCGGCTGTCGCGTTGCGACGAACCGATCGCGGTCAGGTCGGCGTCGTACACGGTCTGCCATGGGCCATCCTGTCCCTGCTCGGAGACCTGCACCTGCGCGTGCTTCGCGGCCGAGATCTCCGCGGCGCGGACGAAGCGCACACGTTCGATCGTCGCGGGCGCGGCAAGCGCGATCACCGCGTCATAGCCGTCGCCATTCGCGGTAATCCCCACCGAGTCCGGCACCTCGTTGATCAGTGACAGCCAGCGCTGGTCGTCGCGCGGCTTGTTGACGACGAATGCGCCGGCGGACATGCCGGCCACATTGACCAGCTTCGGCGCCGCCGGCGCGGGCGGATCGGCGGATGCGGATGCCGAAGGTGCCGGTGCCGCGGCCGTCGCGGGCACCGATTGCTCGGTGACGGGCTTCGGCACGCCGGGCTTCGGCAGCTCGTGTTTCGACTTCTCCTTGCAACCGGCCACCATCGCGATGGCGGCAATCAGCAGAGGGAGCACGGTGGGGCGGAGGGATGATGCAGCGGACAACGAGGACTCCTTGGCAACGGAGCGTCTCGCTGCCCGCGCGGGCAGCACGCTCTCGCATTGATTCAGGGTTCGCGCGCACGCGGTGTGCGGACGAGTGTGTCGATCTGCTCCAGCGTCTGGCCGATGGCGGCCTCGAGCGGCCCGAGCGATTCGGGCGGTGCGTTCTCGAGCAGCGCACGATTGTATTCGCTAATTTGTGCTTCGAGCACCCCTTGCGCCGCGCGCAATCGCTGCGGCACGGTCGCGGCGGCCGCTTCCACCGACGCTTTCGTGGCGGGCGCGAACGTCGCCGGCTGTACGGGAGCGCCCGGCGTACCGCGCGCGGGCCGCGCCGTGGCGGGCGCCGCGGGCTGCGGTGGACGGCCGTTGATGATCTCCACACCCTCGGCACGGTGCACGTCCATCGCCGATGCCGGCGCGGCCATGCAGAGCGCCGCGGCGCCGCCCATCGTGCAGGCAAACGCACAGCCAAACGCGCGTACGAATCGCGTGGTGCGCCTCATGTTCATCCGCCTCACTTCATCCACCCCCGCTTATCTATCCCGCTTATCCACCACGATACGGCGTCTGCATACGCACGATCGCCTCCGACTCGAGCGGAATACGCCAGCTCCCTTCGACCGTCGACAGCGCGTAGCAGGTATTGGGCCGCTTCGGCAGCCCCGATCCGGGCTTGCCCGTCGCATAGATATCGTCGATGGCGTTCATCAGCGAAAAGATGGTGCGATTGGCGAAAGGCACGGCCATCGCGTAGCAATAGGTCACGCGGATCTTGAGCAGGTTCGCATCCTGGATCGAGATGCCCGAGCTGCCGCCCGCGCTCGTGCTCCGAAAGCTCAGCGTATCGTTCGGAATCTCGCGCACGGTCTGGCCCGCATACTGGTTGGTCTTGCCGAAATCCTGCAACGCGGCCGATGTCGGATTGATGACATCGATGCGATACGCGCCGGGCTTGAGCAACTCGATCGAATTCACGTACAGCAATGCCTTCTGCTGCCCGATGAGATCGGCCGAATGCGTGAACAGCGGCGCAAGGCCACGCGCGAGCCCGCTGCGCATCGACGCGTTGCGGCCATGGTCGAGCGCGCCCGCGCGCGCCGCCTGCAGCGCCGCATAGTCGAGCGTGGCCTTGGCCTGGTACAGCAGGCCGAACTGGACGATGCCGAGGCACAGCAGCAGCAGGATCGGCAGCACGACGATGAACTCCGCCATGCTGGCGCCACGGATGCGGTTGCGGTTCATGCCGCCGCCTCCTCGTCCCGCACACCGGCTTCCGCGAACCGCAGCCGATCGCCGGCGCGCAATGCGAGCGCCGCCGCGCGCCCCGCCGCGAGCTCCACCGTCGCGCGCGCACGCCAGTGCGCACGGAAGCGTCCGCGCGCCACGTTCGCATGGACCGCGAGCACGGTGCCCCCGCCATCCACGAAGACGACGTCGATCGGCATGCGCATGCCGAGCGTATGCACGGCATTGCACGACGGGATCCACATCGCCTGCGAGGCCTCGAGCGACGCGCGCCCGAGCAGCCCGCGCATGCGCTCGCGCGCGTGCTCGGCAAGTTCCGCGCGCGGGCACAGCGGCTCCTCGCCGCGCCACAGCGTGCCGTGCTTCACAACAACCCCTCCTGCATGAACTTCATCACGATCGGGAAGCCCAGCACGATGAACGTCACCGGGAAGATAAACACCACGAGCGGAAAGATCAGCTTGACCGGTGCTTCCATCGCCTGCTTCTCCGCGCGCTGGAACCGTTCGGTGCGGCGCTGCTCGGACTGGAAGCGCAACGTCTGCGCGAGCCCCGAACCCATGCGTTCCGCCTGGATGACCGCGCCCGCGAAGTTCGTGATCTCCTTCATGCGCAGGCGGTCGTCCATGCGCCGCAGCGCCTCCGAGCGCGAAAGGCCCGCCTTGAGATCGCGCAGCACGTGCTCGAACTCGCGCTGCAGCGTGCCGGCCGGCCCCTTCTCCACGGCCTGCGTCATCGCGCCGTTGATATTGAGGCCCGCTTCCACGGACAGCGTCAGGAAGTCGAGAAAGATCGGCAATTGCTTGGTCACCTGCGCGACGATGCGCTTGCGCACATCGCGCAGCCACAGCCGCGGATAGAAGAAGCCGCCGAGCGCGCCCAGCGCGAGCACGGGCAACGAGAACGTATGGATGCCAAGCATCGATACCCACAGCATCAGCGCGAACAGCAGCGCCGACACCAGCGACAATGCCGTGAACTGGCTCGCGGTCATCACGAACGACATGCCCGTCAGGCGCAGTTGCTCTTCGGTGCGCGCCAGCACCGCGCGCGGCACGAGCCACAGAAAGTGATGTTCGACAAAGCGGACGAGCGGCCACAGCTTGCGCAGCGACTTCGGCAGCGGGTCGAGGTAGGCGCGATTCTCCTGCGGCACCACGCCCGTGAGCCGGCGCATCGAGTAGACCAGCGCGCCGATCATCGCGATGACGGCCAGGCAGATGAGGAAAATAATCGCTATGCGCATGGCGGCTCCGTCAGACGTCGATGTGCGTGATCTTCTTGATCGCCTGATAGCCGATGAACTCCATCGTGCCGATCACCGCGAGCACGCCCCAGCCCAGCGGCGAATCGAACAACGGCGCCATCGCCTTCGGCTCCATATTGCGGAGCACGAGGATCAGGAAGATCGGCAGGCCCGTCATGACCCAGCCCTGCATCTTGCCCTGCGCGGTGAGCGATCGGATCTTGCCTTCCATCTGCTGCTTCTCGCGCAGCGTGCGCGCGACGGACTCGAGCGTCTCAGCCAGGTTCCCGCCCACCTCGCGCGAGATGGAAATCGCCGCGGTCACCATCAGAAAGTCGGGCACCGGAATGCGGCGCTCCATATGGCGCAGCGCCACCATCAGATCGACACCGAGGCGAATCTCGCGCAACAGCAGCTCGAACTCCTGCGACACCGGCGGCCGCGATTCCTGCGCCACGCTTTCCAGTGCCATCGGGAAGCTCGCGCCGGCGCGCAGCGCGCCCGACATCATCAGCAGCGAATCCGGCAACTGTTCCTCGATCTCGCGCAGCCGCCGCGTCTGCATGCGCCGGACCCACAACCGCGGCAGCATGAAGGCGAGCGGAATCGACACCGCGGTGAACAGCACGTTCTGCGACACCAGCCACACGACGAGCGGCAGCACGAAGACCGCAAGCGCCGAAATTCCCGCGAGCCGCTGCGTATTGATGAAGATGAACAGATCGGCGAGGTTCGATTCCACCTCGGTGGCCACGCGCTGCGTCCGCTGCACGAACCATGTGCGGCCGTGGAACAGCGCGCCCCACGCGAGGAACATGAGCACCGCGAAGATCAGAGCGAGTACGACGACGATTTCCATGGGAGCTT
Source organism: Cupriavidus sp. OTU4054 (assembly GCF_038440175.1). Taxonomy (NCBI): domain Bacteria; kingdom Pseudomonadati; phylum Pseudomonadota; class Betaproteobacteria; order Burkholderiales; family Burkholderiaceae; genus Cupriavidus; species Cupriavidus sp. OTU4054. Next base: position 27,992 of record NZ_JASATF010000030.1, on the reverse strand, counting down.
CTTACGTTGGTTACGTCCGTTGGTTGCCACCGTTACGCCGGTTGTTCGCCGAAGATCGACGTGTCGACCGAGATACCGCGGCGAATCAGGTCCTGATAGAAATCGGGGATATAGCCCGTGGAGACGAAGCGGCCGCGAATGCGCCCCTGCTCGTCATACCCGTCCTGCCGGAAATTGAACACATCCTGCAGCTGCACCACGCCCGTCTCCATGCCGCTGACCTCGGTGATGTACGTCACCCGCCGCGAGCCGCACGAGAAGCGCGTCTGCTGCACGATGATGTCCACGGCCGAGCACACCTGCTCGCGAATCGCCTGCACGGGCAGGTCCAGTCCCGCCATCAGCGTCATGACCTCGAGCCGCGACAGGCAGTCGCGCGGCGAGTTCGCGTGCGCGGTGGTCAGCGAGCCGTCGTGGCCCGTGTTCATGGCCTGGAGCATATCGAGCGCTTCGCCGCCGCGGCATTCGCCCACGACGATGCGGTCCGGCCGCATCCGCAGGCAGTTCTTGACGAGGTCGCGGATCGGCACCGCGCCCTTGCCTTCCATGTTCGCGGGCCGCGCCTCGAGCGAGACGAGGTTGGACTGCGTCAGTTGCAGTTCCGCGGCGTCTTCCACGGTGACGATGCGTTCGTCGTCGGGAATGAAGTTCGAGAGCACGTTGAGCAGCGTGGTCTTGCCCGAGCCCGTACCGCCCGAGATCACGATGTTCGCGCGACGCTCCACGGCCACGCGCAGGAACTCGACCATCTGCGGCGACATGGAGCCGAATGCGACGAGGTCGCGCGCCTGCAGCTTGCGCTTCGAGAACTTCCGGATCGTGATGTTGGGGCCCTTGAGCGCGAGCGGCGGAATGACGGCATTCACGCGCGAGCCGTCCTTGAGCCGCGCATCGACCATCGGCGACGATTCGTCGATACGGCGGCCGAGCGGCGCGACAATGCGCTCGATCGCGCCGAGCACGGCGCGGTCGTCCGTGAAGATCACCGACGATCTGGCGAGCCGTCCCGAGCGTTCGACAAAGATCTCGTCATGCCGGTTGACCATGATTTCGGTCACGGCGTCGTCGGCGAGCAGCTCCTCGAGCGGGCCCAGGCCGATCACTTCGTCGAACACGCTCTTCTTGAGCACGCCGCGCGGAATCTGCGGCGTGTTGTAGCGCTTGTCGCCGTCGAGGATGTCGTCGAGCAGGCCGCCCACGAGCTGGCGCAGTTCTTCTTCCGGCATGCGCGCGACGTTGACGCGCCGCAGATCCATCGCGCTGATCAGTGCCTGATGCGCGGCCTTGCGGAGCTCGATGCCGAATGCGCTGTTGATGGGGGCAAGGGACTCGTCCTCGTGCCGTCCGGCGGCGGGCCGTGGCGCGGCCGGTGACATCATCGTCGGTGTCGATGTCGATGGGTTCGGTGGTGTCGCCGGTGTGGCCGGGGTCGGCCCGGGCACTGCGGACGGCGTCGCGGCCGCCATCTGGGGCGGTACAGTGGGAGCCGACACCCGACCCGACATGGAGGTCGGCACCGGGCGCGACATCGGGTCCGACGCCGGGTCCGACACCGGGCCCGACACCGAGCCCGAAACCGCGACCGGCCCGGCGACGGTTTCGTCATTGGGACGCACGGGCGTCGCGGCCTGCGAATGCCCGTTCGCCTGGCCATTCACCGCCACCGCCAACGTATAGTTGCCGATCTCGATCCGGTCCGCCGCCGTCAGCGGCCCATAAGACGTCACGGGATTCCCGTTGATCATCGTCGAGGCAATCCCGCCCTCGTCCTCGAGGTAATAGTGCCCCTCGCGATTCTCGATGCGCGCATGCAGCTTGCCAATCAGCAGCCCCTTGAGCACGATATCGCAGGCCGGGTCCTTGCCGATGGAGCACGCGTGTCCCACCTGGTACACGTCGCTGGCGCCGTTGCGCGCCGTGATGGTCAGCTTGAGCATGACGTTCCTCCTCAGCCTCCGCGGTACTGCGCGGCCGCGGCATCGGGCGCCGGTTGCTCCAGCAACTGGCCATGGCGCTTCTCGCGATCGATCTCCTGCTCGCGGCGGCGGTCGATCTCCGGCAGCGGGCTCGGATCCCCGTTCTCGTACCGGAAGTTGCGATCGATCGATTCGCCGCGGTTCATCACGTCCGCGGCCATGGGCTCCGCCGGGTCGTACAGCACCGGCGTCACGAAGATCACGAGGTCGCTCTTGTTGCTGCGGAAATTCGTCGAGCGGAACAGCTGGCCCAGCACGGGGATGTCCCCGAGCAGCGGCAGCTTGTCCACCGCACTGCTGGCCTGTGCCTGCACGAGGCCCGACATCGCGATGGTCTCGCCCGGCCGGAGCGTGAGTTCCGACGACGTGCGCCGCGTCAGGAACGCCGGATAGCCGTTGACGGACAGCGACGGGTCGATCTGGCTGATCTCGGTACCGAGCGACGTGCTGATGACGTTGTCGCCATCGACCGCGGGCTTGACGTCGAGCTTGATGCCGTACTGCTTGTAGATCACGGTCTGCGCGCCAAGCGCGCCCGCGAGCGGAATCGGCACCTCGCCGCCCGCGAGGAAGCTCGCGGTGCCGCCGCTGCGCGTGTTGAGTTCGGGCGCGGCCAGCACGTAGGCTTCGCCGCGGCTCACCGCGAGATTGATCTTCGAGAAGATCGACGTGGCGATGCCGAGGAACACCCCGCCGGCCGCGCCGTTGACCGAGCCCGGAATGGAGTCGTACGGCGAGCCGCTCTGGATCGGCGGCACCGTGCGGTAACGGCCCGTGTGCACGGCATTACCGGCCACCGACGCCTGCGGGCCGTTGATCTGCTGGTCCCACGAGATGCCGATGTTCTCGAGCCCGGTCTTCGTGATCTCCATGATATGGACCTTGAACATCACGGCCTTCTTGATGGGCCCGCCGTCCTCGGTCTGGATCAGGTTGGTCGCCATGCGGAACCGCTCGACCACCGCCCGCGCATCGTCCTTGCGTTCCGGATGCACATAGCCGCGCACGATGACGGATCCGCCGCGCTGCGTGATCTCGAGCTTGCGCACGAACGGCGACAGCGCCACGCGCATCTGATCGGCCGCATCGCCGAGGTCCTGATCGGTGACGCGCACGCGCACATGCATCGCGATGCCCGCTTCGTTCCAGATCACCAGGCTCGTGACACCCGCCTTTTCCGCCAGCAGCACGAGGCGACGATCGACCACGGTGCTGCTGACGAGGCTGCCGTCGCCGACGGCCACGCGCTTGATGGTGCCCGGCACATCCACCACGCGCACTTCGCCGCGGAACAGCACGATCTCGTACTGGGCGCGCGCGCCCGCCGTCACGGGCGTTGGCGTGACCATGGCAAGCGTCGCGGCTTCTGGCTTCACGCTGCCCGGAACGCCGCGCACCACGCCGCTCGCATTGGGCTGACTCGCACCTTCGGTTGCGGTGGCCGTGGCCGCGCGGGCCGGCAGGTACGGCGCGGCCATCGCCACGCCGATCAACCACACGAGGACCCTACCCTGGCTGGCCGCGTTGCGGGCGGCTCTGTTTTGACTGGACATGCAATCGCTCTTCTGTAATGGATGGACTCGGGGAGAGAGGGAGGCTCGCGCGGCTAGTTGCCGGTGCCGGAGACACTTCCGGGGGGGCTGCCACTGAGGGCACTGGCCAGGCGCTCCATGTTCGCCTGCTGCGCGGCCGCGAGTTTCTGCGCGGCCGCGAGCGCCGCATCGGCCTGCGCGCCGCGACCGTCATTGCCCGCCGCATTGCCGGCCACCGCGGCCGCGGGCAACTCGGGCACGGTACCCAGCATGTTGCCGCCGCTGTTGCCGACGATGTACTGCACGGTGTCGCCGGTGTCTTCGGCGGAGAACAACGTGCGTTCGTGCAGCGCGATGGCGGGCGTTTCGCGTTTGTCCGCCGCATTGCGCAGCACCGCGCGCAGCGCGCCGACCTTCTGCGCCAGCGCGATGCGCGCGGCCTGCTCGGAGGTGACCGACAGCGTCAGGCTGTCGTAGCCCGCGGCTTCGTCGTTGGGGTCGCCATTGCGCTGCGCCGCGCGCTGACGCTCGAATGCCTCGCCGAGGTCGCGCGGGCGCACGTCCTGGCCGGTGGCCAGCACCACCACGTTGGAGAGCAGCATGCGCGCGGTCTTGTCGGTGTCCTTCGGTCCGGGGGCTCCGCCAGCCTTGGCGCCGCTGCCGCCCGCCCCCGACGTGAGCAGATACAGGTCGATATGGTTGCCGGGCTTGAGCATCTTGGCCGCCGAGTTGGTGGCGTCGATCTCGATCGTCAGCGCGCGTTTGCCCACTTCGAGCATGTCCGAGAAGTCGCGCGCCTGCAGCGCCTCCAGATCCGCGCGGCGCACGGGACGGCCGCGGCTGACCGGGCGCACGAGCTTGAGGTTGGACACCGCGTCGAAGTCGCTCGCGCGAATCACGTCCTCGAACACGAGATCCGCGGGCACGTCGCGCGCGGCAAACGCGCTGTTGTCAACGGGCGTGCCGACCGGCAGATCTCGCGTCGGCACCATGACCGATACGCGCTGCTGGCGGTTCATCTCCTCCGCGAGCCTGGCCTTGAGCGCGTCCTCGCGCCCCTCCAGAAAGCGGTACACCCAGAACGTCAGCAGGCCGGCGGCAAGCACGGCGATCACGAGCAGGACCCAGGGATTACTGGCCAGTGACTGGACTTTTATTTTCTTCAGCATGAGAGACAGACCCGATGAAAAAACCCGATGAAGCGACAGAAGCGGCAGAGGCGGCGACGCGCTCAGGGCACGGCGATCGCGTAGCTGTACGACTGGTAGAAGGTCCTGAAGGCCGCGAGCAGTTGATTGATCACGGAGTTGTCGCCCCCCACGATGAGCAACAGGATCACGACCACGAGCATGACCACGTACTCGGCGTAGGCCTGACCGGCCTGGCCCCGCTTCACAGCGTCCTCGACACGTTGATGACCGCGCGCGTGGCGGCCCCGCGCGGCACGAAGGTCGCGTCCAGCTTGTAGCCTTCCTTTTGCAGCGCGATGGCACGCCCGCCGCGCAGTCCGGCCGCGCGCGGGACGCCGGCATCGGCCAGCACGCGCCAGCCGCTCGCGAGCAGACTCGACAGGAAGCGCGCATGCGTGCCGCGCGCGCTGCCGTCGACATCGACGACCACGGTGCGCGCGACCGCCATCGGGTCGCGGCTCACGGTATCGGACACGACGCGTCCGCCCACGGGCAACGGCATGGCGCGCGCGCCGACTTCCGTTGGCAGATCGGCGCGCTGCAGGCGCATGGCGCTGAAGAGGCCGCCGCTCATGCCATCCGCGCCGCGCTGCGCGGGCATCTGCAGCACATAGCTGCAGTCGTTCTCGATCGCGGTGATCAGCCAACCCTTGCGGCTGCGCAACGCGCGAGAGGGCACGCCGGCGTCCTCCCAGTAAGCGCGCCAGCGGCGTGCCACCTCGTCGGGGCTGTCCTTGTAGGAGACCGCCATCACGGTCACGGGCATGCCATCGACGAGCGTGTCCTCGCCGAGCCACGCGGCCGCGTCGGGCTTCATCGGCTTGCGCGCGCACGCGCCCGCGGCGGCCGCGTGCGCGGCACACGTCATGAGTAGCGCGACCGATGCGGCGCGCATGAAGGCTGCGAAGTTCATTGACCCACCCTGTCCGCCGGGACCACGTCCGGCGCAATCTTGCCGAGATCGAGCCCCGTGATATCCGGCGCAAAGACGGCCAGCGGCATGAAGATGGCGCTGCCGAGGAATTCGCCGCGATGCAGCGGCGCGAGGTTGGTCACCTGCGCGAGCGTCCCGTCACGCCCGTCCGGTGTCCATGCATTGGTGAGCAGCACGTTGGCGTCGCTGGCCGTGAAGCCGGTCCAGCCCGGCCACAGCTTGCGCAGCGTCTGGCTGTCCGCGCCCACGGCGACGTCGATCTGCGCGCGCTGCTGGTTCGTGATGGACAGGTCCGGCCCCACGCCGACCGCGCCGCCCGCATCGAGGACGCCGATCGCGGTGTCGAGCGCCGTGCCCGTGCTGGTGCGCGAGGTGCGCAGCTGTATGTCTTCGTATCGCTTGAGCAGGTCCTTGCCCGCGACGTCATGCCACATCGGCAGGCCGCCCTGCGGCAGGGCATTGCGCGTACCGTCGTCCGCGCGCAATGCCGGCGCGTCGTGGCCGAACACGCGTTGCACCGCTTCGCTGCGCAGCGCCTGCGGCGTCTTGGTGACGGACGCGCCGTACTTGTTCCAGCCCGCGTCGTCGAGGTACACGGTGCGTTCCCACGCCGCATAGCGGCTGGCCATCAGCGTCTTGGTACGCACGTCGTGAAAACGGCCGAGCATCGCAAGCGCGAGGAACAGCAGCACGAGCACGCCGCCGGCGGCCGCGGCGAGTTCGACGAGGGCCTGGCCGCGTTGACGAAGACGCATCGCTCGCATCATGGCGCTCCCGCGGCCTGCGCGGCGGCGGCCGCTTCGAGCTCGACCGTCGGCGTATCGACGAGCGATGCCTGCCAGTACGGATTGAACAGGCTCGGATACTCGTAGCGGTTGTCCGAACGGTTCCACGACGCCGCGCGCAGCAGCGCGCCCGCGCCGCTGCTATTGCGCGGCCGGATGAAGTACGCGCTGGCGCTTGCGAGCGCGCGCAGCTCGCTCGACGGGGCGCCTTCCTGCAGGCCCACGCGGCCCACCCCGACCCGCAGCGTGGACGTCGTGCGCGTGCTTGCGATATTGCGCGAGACCTGCAGCGTGAGGGTCGGCGCGCGATTGAAGTCCGCGCCCTTCGCCGGCGTGGCATTGGCCGGCGTGGAAAGGTCGTAGTATTGCTGCAGGCCGGCGCGGCTGCTGTTGTCGAGCGAGGTGCCGGGGCCGGCCGAGTACTGCATGCCGGCGGCAACGGCCGCCGCGCTGGCGATCGCATCGCCGATATGGCCCGTGCCGCGATATCCGCTCGTGCCCGAGTAGCGATTGCCGGGGCCGTTCGCGGCGCCGCCGCGGCCCATCGACTCGATGATCGGGATGATCAGCGGCACCGGTTCCGGCAGGAACAGGCAGCTGATAAAGCCTTCGGCCGCGGTTGCGTCGAGCGCTTCCCAGCCCTTCATGTCCGGGCGCAGCTGCGTGGCGCCCGAATGCGGCTGACCGACCAGCATGAACGTTACCGAGGCGCCCGTGCAGCCCTTGTACGCGGTGCTGGCGACGAACGGCGTGCGGATATTGCCGCGCTCGGGCGTAAAACCGTCCATGCTCGCGTCGTCGGTCACCACGTCCGCAAAGCGGTCGCCCGTACCGCCCGCACCCTTGGCGCCGGTAGCCTGCGGGTCCGTGCGTGTCGTGAATTTCTGCCATGCCGCGATGCGTGGCGCGCCGAGCGTGGCGAGGTAGCCCTTGTCGGCATGCGTGTCGCGCTGGTTCGCCTGCGCGACCTCCTCGGCGACGAACGGCATGTTGAGCTTGGTGGCCACCGTATAGGCCTGCTGCGCGAGGGACAGGCCCTCGATCAGCACGTCGAGGCCCTTCACCGCGGTTGGCGCGACCGAATTCACGGTCGCCTTCAGCGGCGCGATGATGGGCCGCGCGACCTGCTTGGGCAGGGTCCACTGCACGGCGCCGAGGTCCGCGAAAATGTTGACCAGTTCGTCGGTGACGTGATCCTTGCCGTCAGTCTCGTCGACTTCCTCGATCCACGACTTGAGGCTCAGCAGCTGGGCCACGTGCACCTGGTTCGCGACCATCGCGCGGTTGGTGTACGCGGCAAAGTTGTAGTCCCGTGCCTGCATCACCGCCACGCTGTACGCGGCGGCATCGGCCGTGTTCTGCAGCTTGGATTTGGCGGTGGTCAGCTGCGAAGCGTTGAACGCCACGTACAGCGCCACCGCGCCCACGGCCAGGAAGATGAGGGCGAAGGCCAGCGCCTGCCCTCGTTGCCGGGCGGGCGCGGCCGTGCGCCGGTGACGCACGCTGCACATGATATCGACACCAATCTTCTAATTATTTGCCGGTGTCGTTGCCGACGTTGAAGTTGTTCAGGCCCTTGCCCTGATTGGCCTTGCTCGTGGCCTGGCCCGAGGACTCGCCGGCGCGGTTGATGTTGTTCTGCGACTCGTCGGTCTTGCCCGACATTTCCGAGGCCAGCGCGGCGGTCTGGTTGCGGATGGTCTGGCCGAACATCGCGTACACGCCGATCGCGGACACCGCGATGAGGGCCACGATGATGATGTATTCGGTCATGCCCTGACCGGCCTGGCGGAACTTGCGGCGAAGCTGTGCGAACTTCATGACGGACTCCTTCTGCGTGGAATACGGGGAAATGGATGGCACCTGCTGGGCCAAATGGCTCGATTAAGCGGCCCCATCCCGGACACCGGTCCAATGGGACGGCGGCGAGAATCGTAGCAAAGCCACCGTTTTGTCTGAAGCAGAATAGTTTCAATGTTTTTAGCAGCATTGAAATGTCACGAATAGTTTGTAGTTTAATGCTGGTAAGCCTATTATTCGGCGTTCGCTACGGTATATAAATTCTGCGCGGATGTGTCATTTTTACATGGTCCGCGTTTGAAATTTCGTTGTATGGAACGTTCGACATGCCGTTCTTCTATCCCGCGCGGGGCCTTGCAGTACAAGGCACTGGGAGCGAGAATGGCAGGCTAAGGGGAGCGGCGGCAGGCATGCCGTTGTATTTGTCGGGAATTCAATAATAAGCAGGGAAGTATAATCCGATGGATATCAAGAACGCTGCAGATATTCTGGGAGCACTCGCCCAGGAGAATCGTCTGCGTATATTTTTATTATTAACAGAAGCCGGGCCAGAAGGTATTTCGGCGGGAATTATATCCGCCTCTTCCGATTTGACACCTTCCGCGGTGACATTTCATTTGAAGGAATTAGTCAGGACCGGTCTGGTAAAGTGCCGGCAGCAGGGTCGATTCATGATTTATTCCGCCACCTGCGAGGGCATCGCGCCCGTTCTCGATTTTCTCAATACCAAATGCGCCATGCTTTGCTGATGGCCCGATAGCCGCGCCGGAGGCGGCTTTCGGGGCGTCGGCCGGGGGCCGGTCCGGGGCTGCGCCGCTCGATGACTTTCGCGTGACATATGCTCCCCTCGTCGGGAGGATGGCGGCGGCAATTACCCCTCCGATGAGGGGTATAAGCAACATGTCCAATTGCCGACCGCTTGTCTCGATTTTGTTTCAGTTTTGAAGCATTTGCGGCACCGCGCAATCGCACCATCCGCCCGCGGATTGTCACTCCTGTTATTTCTTTCACATTGGAATGCGCGCATTCGCACGGTTTTTCGCCAGCGTTTCGACGGCGATTTGCGACCTTCGCCTTATTACAGCGTTTACTTAATCAACGACGCTGTTTGGCGCGCCGCCCGTAGCAAAGAACCTTGCCGAGAACGGGGCGAACGGCGGCTGCACGCGCGCCGCGCGTCGCCGTTCGTTTCAAACGCAATCATCCGCGCGCGAAGGCTTCCGCGAGGAAGTCGATGAACGCCCTCGCGCGTGCGGTCTGGTTACGGCGGTTGGGGTAGTAGACGAACAGGTCCGCGGACGGCAGTGTGCATTCCGGCAACACCACGCGCAGGCGACCGCTTTCGAGATACTTGGCGAGGTCCCATTCCGAGCGGATCAGGATGCCGTGGCCATCGAGCGCCCAGCCCAGCACGATGTCGCCATCGTTGCTCGACAGGCTGCCCTCCACCTTGATCGCTTCGCTATGTTCCTGATGCGTAAAACGCCAGATGCCATACGCATCGTCGTTCTGGCGATGGATGATGCAGCGGTGCCGTGCGAGGTCGGCGAGCGTGCGGGGCGTGCCGTGGCGTTCGAGGTAACCGGGCGACGCGCACAGGAAACGCCGGTTCGACATGATGCGGCGCGCGGCCAGGCGGCTGTCGGGCAGCGTACCGAAGCGGATAGCGAGGTCGAACCCCGTCTCCACGAGGTCGATCGGGCGATCGGTCACCTGCAGCTGCACCTCGACCTCGGGGAAGCGGCGCGCGAACTCCGACACGAGCGGCGCGATGGTAGTGCGGCCGAAGCCGAGCGTGGCGTTGACGCGCAACAGGCCGCGCGGCGCCACGCCCCCGCTGGAGACGGCCTCTTCCATCGCGCGCAACTCGGCGAGGATGCGCGTGGCGTAGCGCAGGTAGGTCTCGCCCTCGTCGGTGAGGCTGACGCTGCGGGTGGTACGGTTGACCAGACGCACGCCGAGACGTGCCTCCGTCTGCGCAAGCCGCTTGGTCGCGGCGGGCGGCGTGAGGTCGAGTTCGCGCGCGGCCGCGGCAAGGCTGCCGCGGCGCGCGATCAGCACGAAGAATTCGAGTTCGGACGCGAGGTCGGACTTCATCGTCTATTCACCGTCGGTTAATAGTCAATTGACTGCCGGTGAATTCTAGGTGCGATCGTGGCTTCTATGCTACCGACTCGTTTCCGCCATCCTGTTCAGGCGGACGCCCCCGGAGACATGATGAGAATCGTTGAAATTCGCGAGAAGACGCTGCCGATCAGCTCGCCCATCCGCAATGCCTATATCGACTTCAGCAAGATGACGCTGAGCCTCGTGGCCGTGATCACCGACGTGATCCGCGACGGCAAGCCCGTGGTCGGCTACGGCTTCAATTCCAACGGCCGCTACGGCCAGGGCATGCTGATGCGCGAGCGCTTTATCCCCCGCATCATGGAGGCGGACCCCGACTCGCTGGTCGACGCCACCGGCAACAACCTCGATCCGCACAAGATCTGGGACACGATGTTCACGAACGAAAAGCCTGGCGGCCATGGCGAGCGTTCGGTGGCCATCGGCACGATCGACATGGCCGTATGGGATGCCGTCGCGAAGATCGAGGGCAAGCCGCTGTTCCAGCTGCTCGCGGACCGCTACGGCGACGGCAAGCCGAACCGCAAGGTGTTCGTCTATGCCGCGGGCGGTTACTACTATCCGGGCCAGGACCACGGCAAGCTCAAGGACGAGATGCGCAGCTATCTGGACCGCGGCTACACGGTGGTCAAGAAGAAGATCGGCGGTGCGTCGCTCGATGAGGATCTGCGCCGCATCGATTCGATCCTGAGCATCCTGCAGGACGGCCAGCGCCTTTGCGTCGATGCCAACGGCCGCTTCGATCTCGACACCGCGATCCAGTACGCCAAGGCGCTGTCGCAATACGACCTGTTCTGGTACGAGGAAGCCGGCGATCCGCTCGACTACGAATTGCAGGCCACGCTGCGCAACTACTACGACAAGCCGATGGCGACTGGCGAGAACCTGTTCTCGATGCAGGATGCGCGCAACCTCATCCGCTACGGCGGCATGCGCCCCGATCGCGACTGGCTGCAGTTCGACTGCGCGCTGTCGTATGGCCTCGTCGAGTACCTGCGCACGCTCGAGATGCTCAAGCAGCATGGCTGGTCGGCCAGCCGCTGCATTCCGCACGGCGGGCACCAGATGTCGCTGAACATCGCCGCGGGCCTGGGCCTCGGCGGCAACGAGAGCTACCCCGACCTGTTCCAGCCGTATGGGGGCTTCCCCGATGGCGTGAAGGTGGAGAACAGCTACGTGACCATGCCCGATCTGCCCGGCATCGGCTTCGAGGGCAAGTCCGATCTCTACAGCGTGATGCAGGCGCTGTCGGCTTGATGCTGTCGGCCTGATGCCTTCGTTCTGATCCCACGCCCCCCGCCTGCGACGCAGGCGGGCTTCGCTTTTTCGCTGTACGCTTTGCACCGCAGTACCACCACAAGAATCAGGAGACAACATGCTGAACCCGCGCACGATCTTCCGTGCCGCAGGCCTCGCTGTAGCCTGTGGTATCGCTGTCACCCCCGCCATCGCCCTCGCCGACTATCCCGACAAACCCATCACGCTCGTCGTGCCGTTCGCCGCTGGCGGGCCCAGCGACAAGATCGCCCGCGACGTGGCGGAGGCGCTGCGCAAGCAGCTCAACCAGACCGTGGTCGTGGAGAACACGACGGGCGCCGGCGGCACGATCGGCACCGCCCGCGGCGCGCGCGCGACGCCCGATGGCTATACGCTACTGGTGCACCATATCGGACTGGCCACCGCGCCGTCGCTCTACCGCAAGCTCGGCTACAAGAGCTCCGACCTCGAGTTTCTCGGGCTGATCAACGAAGCGCCGTCGACGCTGATCGGCAAACCCCAGCTCGCGCCGAACACGCTCGCCGACCTGCGCAAGCTGATCTCCGCGGACGGCGACAAGCTGAACCTCGCGAATGCAGGCGTAGGGTCGGCCTCGCACCTGTGCGGGCTCATGCTGCAGAGCATGCTCAAGAGCAAGATGACGTTCGTGCCGTACAAGGGTACGGGCCCGGCGATGTCGGACCTGATGGGCGGACAGGTGGACCTGATGTGCGAACAGGCCACCAACAGCACGCCGCAAATCGAAGGCAAGAAGGTCAAGGCCTACGGCGTCAGCAGCCTCCAGCGCTCCGCCGTGCCCGCGCTGGCAAGCGTCCCCACGCTGAACGAAGCGGGCCTGCCCGGCTTCAACTTCACGGTCTGGCACGGCCTCTACGCGCCACACGGCACCCCGCCCGCGGTCCTCACCAAACTCAACACGGCCCTGCGCGCCGCGCTGAAAGATCCCGAACTCATCAAACGAGAAGAGGCGCTCGGCATCACGATGGTCACCGACGACCGCCTGTCGCCGGCGGGCCACAAGAAGTTCTACGACGCGGAGGTCGCGCACTGGGGCAAGATCATCCAGGACGCGGGGATCCAGCCGGAGTGAACGAGTAAGGCGATTTCGTAGCGCGGCGATGTACGCGCTGCACGCTGTTTCATAGAGTTGCCATCACGCATCGATCGGCCTGTCGCCACGATGCGAAAGGTGAAGGGCCTCCCGATGGGAGGCCTTTCGTTTTGCGCAGCCGACGCACGCAGATCGACGGAATTGTTCACGCTGATCCCGAGGAGATGAGTCCCGGGCGGGGCCCGCCGAGCTGACCCGTGGACAAAGAAAATGGCCTCCAGTCGGAGGCCATTTTTTCGTACGCGAATCGCTTACCGCAACCCGCCTTACTCCACCGTCACCGACTTCGCCAGATTCCGCGGCTTGTCCACATCCGTGCCACGTGCGCATGCCGTGTGATACGCCAGCAATTGCAGCGGCACCACGTGCAGGATCGGCGACAGCGCGCCGTAGTGTTCGGGCATGCGGATGACCTGGATGCCGTCCGACGACTGGATATGCGTATCCGAGTCGGCGAAGACATACAGGCGGCCGCCGCGTGCGCGGACCTCCTGGATGTTGGACTTCAGCTTCTCCAGCAGCGCATCGTTCGGCGCGACCGTGACCACGGGCATGGCCTCCGTCACGAGCGCCAGCGGGCCGTGCTTCAGTTCGCCCGCCGGGTACGCTTCGGCGTGGATATACGAGATTTCCTTGAGCTTCAGCGCGCCTTCCAGCGCGATCGGGTAGTGCAGGCCACGCCCGAGGAACAGCGCGTTCTCGCGGCGGGCGAAGTCTTCCGACCAGGCGATGATCTGCGGCTCCAGGGCCAGCACGCCGTGCAGCGCCGCCGGCAGGTGGCGCAGGTTCGTCAGCGCCCTGGCTTCGTCGTCGCCGCTCAGGTAACCGCGTACCTTCGCCAGCGCGAGCGTCAGCATGTACAGCGCCGCCAGCTGCGTGGTGAACGCCTTGGTCGATGCCACGCCGATCTCGGTGCCCGCGCGCGTCAGGAAGCGCAGTTCGGTCTCGCGCACCATCGCGCTCGTCGCGACGTTGCAGACCGCGAGCGTATGCGTATGGCCCAGCGAGCGCGCATGGCGCAGCGCGGCCATCGTGTCGGCGGTCTCGCCCGACTGCGAGATCACGACCACAAGCGCGCGCGGATTCGGCACCGTGTCGCGATAGCGGTACTCGCTGGCGACCTCGACCTGCGTCGGGATCTTCGCGATCGACTCGAGCCAGTACTTGGCCGTGCAGCCCGAGTAGTAGCTCGTGCCGCAGGCGAGAATCAGGATGCTGTCGATGCCGGCGAACACCGCCTCGGCGCCCTCCCCGAACATCTCCGGCGTAATCGCGTCCACACCCTCGAGCGTGTCGCCGAGCGCGCGCGGCTGCTCGAAGATTTCCTTCTGCATGAAGTGTCGGAACGGCCCAAGCTCCACCGCCGCGGCGTGGGCTTCCACCACACGCACTTCACGCTCGACCACATGGTCCGACCCATCGCGGATGACCACGCCATCGAGCGAGATCTCGGCGACGTCGCCCTCTTCCAGATAGACGATACGGTTCGCGGTACCGGCCACGGCCAGCGCGTCCGAGGCGAGGAACGCCTCGTTGTCGCCCAGCGCCACGACCAGCGGCGAACCCGCGCGCGCGCCAACCACGCGCTGCGGCTGGTCCTTGGCGATCACGGCAATCGCATACGCGCCATGCAGGCGCTTGGTCACCACACGCACCGAGGCGTAGAGGTCGCCGCGCGTCGCGCTGCTCGGATACGTGTAGGCCTGATGGATCAGGTGGGCCACCACTTCGGTATCGGTCTGCGACTCGAAACCGTAGCCCGCGGCACGCAGTTCTTCGCGCAGCGGCTCATAGTTCTCGATGATGCCGTTGTGCACGAGCGCGATGGTCTCGTCCGAGAAATGCGGGTGGGCATTCAGCGTATCGGGCTTGCCGTGCGTGGCCCAGCGCGTATGCGCGATGCCCGTCATGCCGGCGAGGCCCGACGATTGCGTCTGCGTGTCGAGATCGGCCACGCGCGACACGGTACGCGCGCGTTCCAGCATCTCGTCGCGCACGATGGCCACGCCACACGAGTCATATCCACGATACTCGAGGCGCCGCAGGCCCTCGATCATGACCGGTACGATATTGCGGGTAGAAACCGCGCCGACAATGCCACACATTTTTAAACCCCCGATGAATTTTGCTTGCTTTACTTCTTGGCCGGCTTGACCGGACGCGTCCAGCCCTCCAGGGTCATCTGCTTCGCGCGCGACAGCGTCAGCTTGCCCTCGGGCGCTTCCTTGGTCAGCGTCGTGCCCGCGCCGATCGTCGCGCCACGCCGCACCGTCACCGGCGCCACGAGCTGCGTGTCCGAACCGATGAACACGTCGTCCTCGATCACCGTGCGCAGCTTGTTCGCGCCATCGTAATTGCAGGTGATGGTGCCCGCGCCGATATTGACGCGCTGCCCCACCGTCGAGTCCCCCACGTAGGCGAGATGATTCGCCTTGCTGTGGTGACTGATCTGGCTGTTCTTGACCTCGACGAAGTTGCCGATATGCACGTCCTCGCCGAGTTCCGTACCCGGGCGCAGGCGCGCATACGGACCGATGCGTCCGTCCGGCCCGATTGTTGCTTCGTCGATATGGCAGAAAGGTTGCAGACGCGAACCCTTGCCGATCTTCGCATGACGAATCACGCAATGCGCGCCGATATGAACACCGTCTTCCAGATGCACGATGCCTTCGAACACGCAGCCGACATCGATCGTCACATCGCGGCCGCACGTCAGCTCGCCACGCACGTCGATCCGCGCGGGGTCGAGCAGCGTCACGCCGCTCTCGAGCAGCTTCTGCGCGATGTTGCGCTGATGGATGCGTTCGATCTCGGCAAGCTGGACCTTGCTGTTGACGCCCAGCGTCTCCCACAGCGCGGCCGGCTGTGCCGACACGACTTCCACGCCGTCCTGCACGGCGCGCTCGATGGTATCGGTCAGGTAGTACTCACCCTGCGCGTTGTCGTTGCGCAGCGTGGAGAGCCATGTGCGCAGACGCGCGGTGGGGCATACGATGATGCCGGTATTGATCTCGCGGATCGCGCGTTCGTCGTCGCTCGCGTCCTTCTGCTCGACGATGCGCGTGATGCTGCCCGCCGCGTTCCGTACGATGCGGCCGTATCCGGTAGGATCGGACATCTCGACCGTCAGCACGCCCAGGCGTTCGTTGCCCGCGGCATCGAGCAGCGCCTTGAGCGTCGCGGCGCTCGTGAGCGGCACATCGCCGTACAGCACCAGCGTCGGCTGGCTGTCGTCGATCAGCGGCAGCGCCTGCATGACCGCATGGCCCGTGCCGAGCTGCTGGGCCTGTTCGGCAAACTGGACGTCACTGGCGCCGACGGCCGCGCGAACCTGCTCGGCACCGTGGCCCACGACGACGACGAGCTTGCCCGGCGAAAGCGTGCGCGCGGTCGCAATGACGTGAGCCAGCATGGGCTGGCCTGCAACCGGATGAAGTACCTTGGGCAGCGCCGAGTTCATGCGCTTTCCCATGCCCGCGGCAAGAATGACGATATTCACAAGGAGGTCCTAAGTGAGTGTGTCCGGAGAGAAACTTGAAAATCCGCGCCACGGATCGTTTCACCATCCAATGCGGCGAAATCGTTGTCAGGACTGGGTTGCGGGACGTTCTGCGACCCCAGTAAACATGCGCGCCGATTCTAGCATGGCGGGTTATGCCCGACGCCCCGTGGTTTCCGATTCTCACAAAACGCAACATATGCAACGACAGCGCATTTTTTCATGGTTTGCAGCTATTACCGCCTGTGTGGCGCTCGTGGCACTGGGCGGCTGCAACGCGATGAAGCTTGGCTATCAGCAGGGTGACCGGCTGGCCTACTGGTGGGTGGACCGGTATGTGGACGTCTCCGACGCCCAGGAGCCGCCGACGCGCGAGGCCATCCACCGGTTCTTCAGCTGGCACCGCCGCCAGCAGCTGCCCGAGATCGCCACGGTGCTGACGCGCGTCAAGGGCGAGGTCGCCCAGCCCGTCAGCGCCGCGATGGTCCAGCAGGTCCAGCAGGACACCCAGCGGCTGGGCCGGCAGGCCTTCGAGAACGCGGTGCCGGATCTGGCCGACCTGCTGCTGACGCTGACGCCGGAGCAGATCGAGCGAATGCAGGCCAAGTTCGACGAGAGCAACGCCAAATACCGCAAGGAGTTCCTGCGCGGCAACGAGGCAGCACGCACCGATGCGCGCTTCGACAAGGTGATGGAGTACGCGAAGCTGATCTACGGCCGGTTCTCGACCGAGCAGGAAAAGGCCATCCGGGAGGCCATGGGGCCGTACATGCAGGGCGCGGAAGCCCGTTATGCCCAGCGTGTGCAGCGGCAGAAGGAGTGGGTGGCGCTGGCGAAGGAAGTCCAGGGCTCGCACCCGCCCAAACCGCAGGTGGAGCAGATGCTGCGCCGCTATGCGGACCAGTGGCAGCGCCCCGGCAAGGAGAACAGCCAGCCGGGCGTGGACCTGACGGTCACGATCGCGAACCTGACGACGCCCGAGCAGAAGGCCCACGCGGTGGACCGGTTCCAGAAGTGGATCGACGATACGCGCTCGCTGATCCGGGAAGGCAACGGTCCGTCGCCGTCGCAGGCGTCCAACAATTGATCGCGCAATGGGCCGTTTGAGACGGCCGCTTCAGACGTCGGCCGGCGGTCAGGCGATGGCCGCCTCGGCCGTGACCCGCCCGGAGGCCGCACAGCCAGCCGGCGCGACCTCCCGAAGCAGCGCGAACAGATCCTTCGGATCGTCCTGCCGCGGCACCAGATCGAGCGCCTGGCCGAGGCCGAGTGCCTCCGCGCTGTCTCGCAGGTAACGCAGCGCCGAGTAGTCCTCGAGCGCAAAGCCCACCGAGTCGAACACCGTGATCTGGCTTGCCTCGGTCCGGCCGGGCACGCTACCGGCCAGCACCTGCCAGAGCTCCGTCACCGCGAAGTCCGCCGGCATCTGCTGGCAATCGCCCTCGATGCGGCTCTGCGGCTCGTACTCGACGAATACGCTTGCCCGGCGCAGCACGTCCGGATGGAGCTCGGTCTTGCCGGGGCAATCGCCGCCCACGGCGTTCAGATGCAGGCCCGGCGCGAGCATGTCCGGCGTGATGATCGTCGCGTAGGCCTTGTCGGCGGTAACGGTGGTGACGATATCCGCGCCGCGCACGGCCTCGGCCGTACTGGCGCACGCCACGATCTCCAGACCGTCGATGCCGTGCAGGTTGCGCGCGAGCTTGCGCGTGGCGTCCGCATCCACGTCATACACGCGCAGCGTGCGAATGCCGAGCAGGTAGTGGAACGCCAGCGCCTGGAACTCGGCCTGCGCGCCGTTGCCGATCAGCGCCATCGTGGCCGCGTCGTGCCGCGCCAGCCGGCGCGCCGCCACCACCGACGTGGCCGCGGTACGCAGCGCCGTGGTCAGCGTGAGTTCCGACAGCAGCAGCGGCATGCCCGTCGAGACCTCGGCCAGCGTGCCGAAGGCCATCACGGTGGGCAGGCCGTCGGCGGTGTTGGCCGGATGGCCGTTCACGTACTTGAAGCTGTAGAGATCCGCGTCGGCGATCGGCATCAGCTCGATCACGCCACGCGCCGAATGGGCAGCGGTGCGCGCGGATTTGTCGAAGTCCTGCCAGCGCAGGTAGTCCTCCTCGATGTAGCGCGCCATCTGCCGCAGCACGTGCGGCAGGCCCTGGACGGCGACGATGCGGGAGACGTCGGTGAGAGACAGGAAACGGGTAAACGAGCGGGTAAACGAGTGGGTAAGCGAGCGGGCCATGGTCCGGTAATCCAATGCAGTGATAACCGGATCCATTGTTCCAGCGGCCCGCGCCACGCAGAAGCCACCGTTTCGTGACGAAAACGCAGCCGCGCTGACATTTCGCCAGCATGGATCGAACGTTTTGCTCAGGAGTGCGCCTTGGCCTCGGCCCCCGCATCGCCGCGCTCGAAGCGCACGAACTCGATGCGGTTCTCCTCGGCGCTGCCCGCGAACACGAGCGGCTGCTGCGAGAACGTGGTCTCGCCGAACAGCGAGGCCTCGTCCACCTTGGCCAGGCCCGTGGCCAGCCCCGTGAACGGGAACAGATCGGTGTCGGCCAGATGGGAGGGCACGACGTTGCGCAGCGACGCGAAGATATTGTCGATGCGGCCGGGATTCTCGCGCTCCCACGACTGCAGCATCTCGCTCACCTTCTTGCGCTGCAGGTTCTCCTGCGAGCCGCACAGATTGCAAGGGATGATCGGAAAGGCCATCGCGCGCGCATAGCTCGCGATCTCCTTCTCCGGGCAGTAGGCGAGCGGGCGAATCACGATATGCTGGCCATCGTCGGTGGCGAGCTTGGGCGGCATCGCCTTCATCTTGCCGCCGAAGAACATGTTCAGGAAGAACGTCTGGACGATATCGTCGCGATGATGGCCCAGCGCGATCTTGTTGGCCCCGAGCTCCTTCGCCGTGCGGTAGATCACGCCGCGGCGCAGGCGCGAGCAGAGCGAGCACGTGGTCTTGCCCTCGGGCACCTTCTCCTTGACGATCGAATACGTGTCCGCCTCGACGATCACGTACTCCACGCCGGTGGACTTCAGGTACTCGGGCAGGATGTGCTCGGGGAAACCCGGCTGCTTCTGATCGAGATTCATCGCGATCAGCTTGAACTGGATGGGCGCGCGCTTCTGCAGCGCCATCAGGACCGACAGCATCGTGTACGAGTCCTTGCCGCCGCTCATGCACACGAGCACGGTATCGCCGTCCTCGATCATGCCGAAGTCGCCAATGGCCTTGCCAGTCAGCGACTGGAGGCGCGTTTCGAGACGATAGAAGTTAGCGGAGTGACTCATAGGGCATTGCAGGGAGATCGGCGGCGGGCCCGTATTCTACTTGAGCCGCCCCGAACGTTCAGACCGGCTTGATGTGGAAGACTTCCACGCCCACCGAGTCGCAATCCGGATACACGTCCGGCTTCTCGGTGGAGACGCGCACCGCGCGCACCTGCGGATGCTGGAGCATCGCGCGCGCGAGGTCGTCGCACAGCGTTTCCTGCAGGTGGATATGGCCCTGCGCCATGCGCGCGGCCACGGTGCTGCGCATGAAGTCATAGTCCACGACCTCGTCGAGCTTGTCGGCGTGCGGCGTGCATTCGGCCAGCGGCACGAACAGGTCGATATTGACCAGCACACGCTGCTCGCCTTTCTTCTCGAATTCATGCACGCCGATATTGATCTGCACTTCATAGTTGCGCAGGAACATTCGGCGGCAATCGGTCAGGCTGGGGTGGGATAGTGCGGCGAGCATGGTCATGGGGTCATTCTGTGAGGAACATCACGTCGCGGTGCAGCGGCATCAGGTGCTGCCCGCCGTCGACGTACAGCGTGGTGCCGGTCACCGCACGGGCCGCCGCCAGATAGGCGACGGCCTGCGCGATATCCTCCGGCGTGGAAGACTTGCCGAGCGGCGTCATCTGATGCGCGCGGCTGAAGCCGGTACCGGTCTGTTCGCCGGACACCAGCGTGATGCCGGGCGCGACGCCCACCACGCGCAGGCGCGGCGCGAGCGCCTGCGCCAGCTGCATCGTGGCCGTCTGCAGCGCGGCCTTGGACAGCGTGTACGACAGGAAGTCCGGGTTCAGGTTGTCGAGTTTCTGGTCCAGCAGGTTGATCACGACACCCCTGGGACCTTCGTCGGCGTCCGTGGCCAGCGCCTTGTGCATCTCGCGCGCGAGCAGCAGCGGCGCGGCCACGTTGGTGCGCATATGCGTGTCGAGCGACGCATAGGAGAAGCTCGTTGCCACGTCGTACTGGAACAGCGAGGCATTGTTGACGAGGCAGGTCGGCGTGCCGAGCGCCACCGCGCAGTCGGCGATCAGGCGGCCGGTCTCGGCCTCGTTCGCGAGATCCGCGCGCAGCACGGCCGCGCGGCGGCCCAGCGCGCGGATCTGCCCGGCCAGCGCCTCGGCCTCGGCCACCGAGCGGTTGCAGTGCACGGCCACGTCCCAGCCGTGCGCGGCCAGTTCGAGCGAGATGGCGCGGCCCAGCCGGCGCGCGCCACCGGTGACCAGCGCGACGCCGCGCGCGGTTGAGGTGTCAGGGGTCTGGGATGCGGGCATTGCTACAATTCGCGGTATGCAGAAAGTCGCTAGTCTACCCCTTCCCCCTCAGGACGCGCAGGAAGCGTCGAATGCCCTTGCCGTGTGCATTGGCGATGCGATCGACGCCGGCGGCGGCTGGATCGGTTTCGACCGCTATATGTCGATGGCGCTGTACGCCCCTCGCCTTGGGTATTACAGCGGCGGCGCCGCCAAGTTCGGCCGCGACGCGCGCGACGGCAGCGACTTCATTACCGCGCCGGAGCTCACGCCGTTCTTCGCGCGCACGCTGGCGCGCGAGTTCGCGCCACTGATCGTGCAACAGGGCCTCCCCGCGGTCATGGAATTCGGCGCCGGCACGGGCCGCCTGGCCGCCGACCTGCTGCTCGCGCTCGAGTCGGAAGGCGCGCTGCCGGCGCAATATGCGATCGTCGAGCTGTCGGGCGAGCTGCGCGAGCGCCAGCGCCAGACACTGGCCGACCGCGCGCCGCACCTCGCGGACCGCGTGATCTGGCACGACATGCTGCCCGAGCGCTTCGAGGGTGTGATCGTCGGCAACGAGGTGCTGGACGCGATGCCTGTGCGGCTGTTCGCGCGCGAGGGCGGCCGCTGGCATGAACGTGGCGTCAAGCGGGAAGGCACCGCGGGCTTCGCCTATCAGGACCGCGTGCTCGCCGACGCCGAAATCCCCGCCACGATCGCGGCCATCCCAGGCGACCACGATATGGTCACCGAAACCCATGCGGAGGCCGAGGGCTTTATCCGCGCGGTGGGCGGGCTGCTCACGCGCGGGGTCGCATTCTTCATCGACTACGGGTTTCCGGCCAGCGAGTATTACCACCCGCAGCGCTCCGGCGGCACGCTGATGTGTCACTACCGCCATCACGCGCACCCCGACCCGTTCCTCTACCCCGGCCTGCAGGACATCACCGCGCACGTGAACTTCACGGGCGTGGCCGAAGCGGCGGTCGAGGCCGGGATGCAGGTCGCGGGATTCTGCTCGCAGGCGCGATTCCTGATGAACGCCGGCATCACCGAACTGCTGATGACGCTCGATCCCAATGACACGCGGGCTTTCCTGCCGGCCGCCAATGCGGTGCAGAAGCTGCTGTCGGAGGCGGAGATGGGCGAACTGTTCAAGGTCATCGCGCTGTCGCGCGGCTTCGGTACGATCGGTGCCGATGACGACCTCCATCCCGTCCTCGCCGGATTCCAGCGCGGCGATCGCACCCATTCCCTCTGACCCATGCTGCGCTGGACGCTGACCATCTTCTTCTGCGTGATCGTGCTGTCGGCCGCGCTGCCGTGGCTGCAGAAGCTCGGCCTCGGCCGACTGCCCGGCGACGTGCGCTTCCGCCTGTTCGGCCGCGAATACGTGCTGCCGTTCGCATCGACGATCCTGCTGTCGCTGGCCGCGCTGGTGATCGGCCGGCTGTTGTAGGACGCGTCCCGCCAGACAGCGTTACGCCACGCCCAGCCGCCCGGCCACGGCCGCCACGCGTGCTTCGTGCACGCGGCTCTTGATCCGCGACACGTCATCCGCGCATTCCCGCGCGATGGCCCCCGCGTCGATGGACGACGCGGCATCCAGTGCCTCCAGCAGGCGCGCGGTCTGCGGGTAGTCGCGATCCTCGAACCCGAGCCGGCCGCGCGCATCGGCCTCGCACGCACGCAGGGCCTCCGCAAAGCGCTCGGGCTTGCGCAGCGCATCGCAACGTTCGAGCAGCCGCGTCACGGCCGCCGCGCCGAATTCCATAGAGCGATGGATATTGCCGTGCTCGCGCGCGACCACGAGTGCCAGCTCGCGGCATTCGTTGGGCACGCGCAGGCGTTTGCAGACCTGTTCGAGCAGCTTGACGCTGCGCTCCTCGTGGCCGGTATGACGCGGCAATACATCGTCGGGCGTGGTGCCCTTGCCTAGGTCGTGCACGAGCGCGGCGAACCGCACGGGCAGCGACGCGCCGACCGACGCCGCGTAGTCGAGCACCATCATCACATGCACGCCCGTATCGACCTCGGGGTGGTAGTCCGCGCGCTGCGGCACACCCCACAGACGCTCGAGCTCGGGCATCAGCCGCGCCAGCGCCCCGCACTCGCGCAGCACCGCGAACATGCGCGACGGTTTCGCTTCCATCAGCCCGCGCGCGAGCTCCTGCCACACGCGTTCGGGCACCAGCGCATCGACCTCGCCCGCCTCCACCATCGCGCGCATCAGCGCGACGGTCTCCGGCACGACCGTGAAGTCATGAAAGCGCGCCGCGAACCGGGCCGCGCGCAGGATGCGCACGGGGTCCTCGGCGAATGCATCGGACACATGGCGGAACTGCTTCGCCGCAAGGTCCTGCCGCCCGTTGTACGGATCGATGACCGGACCCACGAGGTTGCCCGCGTCATCGACGGCGCGCGCCATCGCATTGATCGTGAGGTCCCGCCGCACGAGGTCGTCCTCGAGCGTCACGTCGGCGCCGCAGTAGAACGCAAACCCCTTGTAGCCCACGGCGGTCTTGCGCTCGGTGCGCGCGAGCGCGTACTCGGCCTTCGTCTGCGGATGCAGGAATACCGGAAAGTCCTTGCCCACGGGCTTGTAGCCAAGGCGCTCCATCTCTTCGGGCGTGGCGCCCACGACCACGTAGTCGCGATCCTGGCTCGGCTTGCCGAGCAGTTCGTCGCGAATGGCGCCACCCACGGCGTAGACCTGCATGTCGCGATGCCCGCTCAGAGCACGATCGCGTCGTCGCGATCGGGCGTCGTGCGATACGGCTCGTCGGCGAGCAGGAAGTCGCGCTCTTCGCGCGCGGCGGCCACCCATGCCTGCATCGACGGCAGCGAGAGGATGAAGTCCGCGTATGCCTTCGCGTCGTCGGGCAGATGGATGCCGTACGTCGCAAAGCGCGACACCACGGGCGCATAGAACGCATCGGCGACCGTGAACGTGCCGAACAGGAACGGCCCCTTGCCACCGTGTCGCGCACGCAGATCGCTCCAGATGGCGGCGATGCGATCGACGTCGCGCTGCACCGACGTGTTCCACCCCATGCCGGGCAGCACCGCGGTGCAATTCATCGGCAACTGGCTCCGCACGTGCGGAAAGCCCGAATGCATCTCCGCGCAGATCGAGCGCGCATGCGCGCGCGCCGCGGTGTCGGCCGGCCACAGCCGCTTCTCCGGAAAGCGCTCGGCCACGTACTCGCTGATCGCGAGCGAGTCCCATACATGCACGTCGCCGTCGATCAGCACCGGCACCTTGCCCGCGGGCGAATGCTTGCGGATCTCGGCGTCGAACTCCGGCGTCGACAGGCGCACGGGAATCTCCTCGAACGGGATGCCCGCCTCCCGCAGCAGCAGCCACGGGCGCAGCGACCAGGACGAGTATTTCTTGTTGCCGATGACGAGCTTCATGACGCAAATCCTTGGGGGAACGGTTGTGGCCTGCAGCCGGCCATTGTAGCCAGCGTCACCGGCAGCCATCAAATGAATTGCGCTCGCAACGGTGTGAGCGGGACTCACATCAGCGGTGGACGCTCCCGCGCATGACCTGTAGCTGCTCTTCGCGATTGCGGCCGGCCAGCACATCCGTCATGACCGATTCGAGGCTCGCCGGACGCAGGTTCAGCTCGTGCGCGAGCGGCGCTTCCAGGACGTTGTCGAGCCGCATCGAGTCGAGGTTGTCGCGCGTCATCACCGGCCCGCCCGGCATATGCTCCAGCACCGCGGCCTGCACGCGCGCGAGCGCGTCGGGCAGCGCGATGACGGGACGCGGATGCCCCGAGGCGCGGCCCGCGAAGCGCACGAGTTCCTCGAGCGTATAGACCTGCGGACCGCCCAGATCGTATGCATGCCCGATAGTCTGGGGCGTGACCATCGCATTCAGGAAGGCCTGCACGACGTCCTGCACGAACACGGGCTGGAAGCGCGCATGGGCGCAGGCGAGCGGCACCACGGGCGCCATCTGCTGCATCTGCGCGAAGAGGTTCAGGAAATGGTCGTCGGGACCGAACACGACGGAGGGGCGGAACACGGTCCAGTCGAGGCCCGACTCGCGCACGATGCGTTCGCCATCGCCCTTGCTGCGCAGGTACATCGAGGGGCCCGCGCTGTCCGCGCCGAGTGCGCTCATATGGAGCAGGCGGCGAACGCCGGTGCGCTGGCAGGACTCGACGATCTGCCGCGGCATCTCCACGTGCGCGGTGGCAAACGCTTCGCCGTACGGATCGCCGCGCTCGCCATGCAGCACGCCGACGAGGTTCACGACGATGCCATCGACACCGAGCGAACCGATCGCGTCGTCGAGCGCGGCGCCATCGGCGAGCCCGAGCTCCACCACTTCCACGCGCGGCAGCAGCAACAGGTGCTGCGCGTGCTCGAGGTTGCGCGACCCCGCGAGAATGCGCTCGGGCGCGATGGGACTATCGGGATTGGAGGTGGGGTCGAGCGGTGCGCCCGACGCCGAGGCCGCGCCGGCCAGGCGCGAGATGAGGTGACTGCCGATGAAACCGGCGCCCCCGATGACGAGGACATTGCTGGTCTGCATGGTTGGCTCCGTGTCGCTGGTCTACAAGACAGTCATGCGATCACGGAGCCAGCCATCAGGGCAGGCTGGTGGTCGTGACCGAAGACGGTGCAACCGAACCCAGGCGATCCTTGAGCGACTGGGAACGGCCACTCATCAATGCAGCATAGTACGTCGCATTGGAGAGCACATTCTTCACATAAGTTCGCGTTTCCGTGAACGGGATCGTCTCTGCAAAGATCGCGCCTTCCACGGTACGGTTCAGCGAACTGCGCCAGTTCTTCGGCCGTCCCGGGCCCGCGTTATAGGCCGCGGAGGCCAGCGTCCACGAACTGTCCAGATCCGTCAATACCATGCTCATGTAATTCGTACCGAGCAGGATATTGATATTGGGATCCCCCATCATCGACGGCGAGAAGTCGTTCATGCCGATCTTGCGCGCCACATACTTCGCGGTAGCGGGCATGACCTGCATCAGGCCATGCGCGCCCGCGGAGGATCGTGCATTCATGATGAAGCGCGATTCCTGGCGGATCAGGCCATACGCCCATGCCATGTCGAGGCCCACGTCGTCGGTCGCGCGCTGCATGATGTCGCGGTACGGCATCAGGAAGCGCAGCGCGAAGTCGTGTTCGGTGCGCGTGCGGTCGGCGGTGTTCACGGCGCGGTCCAGCAGCTCGATGCGGCGCGCGTAGTCGGCGGCGGCGATCAGTTCGCGGTCGCTCATGCCGCGCAGCTCCCAGTTCCACTCGCGGTTGCCCTCGAAGCGCAGGTTCAGGTCATAGAACTTCTGGGCGCGCACGAAACCGGGGCGCGTGCGCATGGCCATCGCCTCGGCGTCGCTGACCGCCGTGCGGGCCGGCAGCGAGATACGATTGCCGAGTTCCTCGCTGGCCAGCTGGCCGTAGAAATTGAACTGGCCGGCAATCGACTCGAACTGCGCGCGGGCCTCGTCCGGACGCTTGTCGGCGGCCAGCGAGCGGCCGTACCAGTAGGTCCATGCCGGATCCTTGGCGCGCAGCTCCGGACGCATCAGTTCGATCGACTGACGCACCTGGCGCCAGTCGCCCTGGCGCAGCGCCGCGCGCACGCGCCATTCCTGCGTTTCATCGGAAAGCCACTGATTGCCGCCGAGGTCGATCTGGCGGCGGAAATAGCCGGCCGCCTCGGGCGCGAGCTTCTTCGCCGCATACTGGCCCACCACGCCCCATGCCGCGCCCTGCTCGTCGCGCGACAGGCTCGCCGCGCTCGCGTTCAGATAGGCGGCCGCCTGCGACGGATCGTTGCGCGCCATCTTGACGATGGTGGCCAGCGTGTCGCTGTCGCCGCGCGAGTCGGGCGCGGTCGCGGCGATGCGCGCGGCCAGCGTCGTGTAGTTCTGCTCGAGCGCCTGCCGCGCCTGGAACGCGACATCGCTGCGCTGGATCTGCTGGCTCTGCGCGAGGTAGCCGATCAGATCGACGCAGCCCTCGCCGTAGTAACGCACGTCGGAGAGCGCCGCGCGCGACTCGGCCGCGACGTTCTGCCCCTTGAGCGCGCGCGACAGCAGCGCATAGCACTCCACCTGCGTGTCGTCCTTGAGCACGAACTTCGGATACTCGGCGTCGAAGTTGGCCCAGTCGCGCTTCTTGCCCAGCACCAGCAGCCAGTCGTTGCGCATGCGGTCGGCGATCGCCTCGCCCTGGTACCGCTGGAGGAACGTGCGCACCTGCTCGTCGGGCGCATCGATGCGCGCGAGGCCGCTGGCATCGAACATCTGGGGCTTGATGCGGAAGTATTCGACGTACGACGGAATCGGATAGTCGACCAGCGCCGCCGACAGCGTGGCCGCGCGGTCCGCGTCGTTCTTGCGCGAGGCCTCGCGCAGCGCGACGAACGCGTCGTCGGGATTGCTCGGAATCGTGAGCACCGGAGCCGGGGCGGCGGCTGCCGGGCGTTTCTGCGCATATACCGGGGTGGTCAGCAGCGCACCCGACAGACCGCCCAAGAATGCGATCCATGCGGCACGCCCCACGTGGCGCAGATATACTCCCTTGAACATGCTTCGTCTTCCTCGTCGATGGCACGCGGTCACGGGTGCACGCTCTTGCACTCGCCGCTGACCGCGCCGCCGGAATTGGTATGGGTTCGGGTCTGCGATCGAAATCGGACCGGAACCAGACATTTGGCCGAACATTATTGCACGCCATGCCCCCCGCCAAAGCGCCAGACAACCCGCCCGACAGCCCTCTATTCCCCGCGTCCGGGCCCGCCGCGCCCGAAGACCGCCGTGCGCTGCGCGCACGGCTGCTGGCACGGCGGGCGTCGCTGCCCGACCGTGCCACCGCCGATGCACACATCGCCGAGGCACTCGCCGAACTGCTCGAGCGCCTTGCCGTGCACTGCGTGGGATTCTATTGGCCGATTCATCAGGAATACGACGCGCGCGCGGTCGTGACGCGCTGGCTCGGCGGCATGCCCGGGCGGCGCGCGGCGCTGCCCGTGGTCAGCGCGCCGGCCACGCCGCTCGATTTCCATCTGTGGACGCCCGACACGCCGATGCGCGAGGGGCGCTACGGCATTCCGGTACCCGATGGCACCGAGGCGGCATCGCCCGACGCACTGATCATTCCCTGTGTCGGATTCAGCGCCGATAAGTTCCGCCTTGGCTATGGAGGCGGCTTCTACGACCGCACGCTCGCGGCCATGTCGCCACGACCCGTG
>NZ_JASATF010000029.1:0-83403 GCF_038440175.1 Cupriavidus sp. OTU4054 | reverse complement strand
TCCCAGGTTGGCCAACAATTCCATGAGAGTCGTCTCCTTAGCCGGTAATGAAAGCAGGCCACACCGGCATCTGCAGGTTGATGCCGTAGACGAACGCACCCATGCTGATCACGACCAGGATGACCGCGGCGGCCAGAGCGCCCTTCCAGCTGAATTCATGGCTCGCCATCGACGAGACCATCACCAGCACGAACACCGACAGCACCATGCCGAGCGGCTTCAGCAGCAGGCCGAACAGCACGACGGCACCCAGAATCCACAGCAGGGTCTTGATATCCCATTTGGCGAGGTGGTCTTCCTCGGACTTCAAGGACATCGAGCCCCAGAGCACGAGGACCCCGAGCAGGGCCAGCACGATGCCGAGCCAGAAGGGGAAGTATCCCGGCCCCATCTTGGCGGCGGTGCCCATGGAATAGGTACGGGCGACCCAGGAAAAGCCGATACCGACCAGGATAAACATCAGGCCGGAGGCAAAGTCCTTTTGGCTACGTATGCGCAAAGTGATTCTCCTCGATAAGACGCTTGAAATTCTTCGCAACGGTGCAGTTGACGCACTGCACAAGGGGGCGATTTGCCCCTGACCCCGTCGCGAGCAGGGTGGAAGGTAAAAGCGGTACCTTTCAGCTACCTTTCACATGTCTGCATTTGACGTCATGCTCAGGGTATGTCCCTAGGAATACGTATGAAAGGATGCAGAAAGGCTGAGGGTAAATACCGGGAACGCAGGCAGGAGGCGGGCTGCCGGGCGTCAGCGGGCGCCCGACTGTGGAACGCGGGAGGCTCGGTTATGATCGGCGGGACCACTGCGCCCGCCCGCGCGCTGAAAGAAAACGGAAAGCCACCCGAAAGGTTTGAAGCTTCGGTTGAAAGCTTGGGTTGAAAGCTTCGAAAGGAAAGATCGCGCGTGGAGAGCATCGAGCATGCCATCCTGATCGGCGCCGTCGTGATGTCGCTGGGCATCGTGGTGGGCGCGTTCTCGTCGCGCTTCGGCGTGCCGTTCCTGCTCGTCTTTCTCGGCGTCGGGATGCTGGCCGGCGTGGACGGTCCGGGCCATATCGAATTCTCGAACACCTGGCTCAGTTTCCTCGTGGGCAACGTCGCCCTGGCCATCATCCTGCTCGATGGCGGCCTGCGCACGCGGCTGGCCACGTTCCGGGTGGCGCTGCGGCCCTCGCTGTCGCTCGCGACCGTCGGCGTACTCGTGACCGCGGGGCTCGTCGGGGCGTTCGCCAGCTGGCTGCTCGGCGTGGAGTGGAAGCTCGGCCTGCTGTTCGGGGCGATCGTCGGCTCCACCGATGCGGCCGCGGTGTTCTCGCTGCTCAACAGCAGCGGCATTCGCCTCAAGGAACGCGTGGGCAGCGTGCTCGAGATCGAATCGGGCATCAACGACCCGATGGCGATCTTCCTGACCCTGACACTGATCGAATGGATCACCGCGCCGGACGCGCTCACGCCGGGCGCGCTCGGACTGCGGCTGCTCGTGCAGTTCGGCGTGGGCGGCCTGCTGGGGCTCGGGCTCGGCTACTGCCTCGCCAATGTCCTCGAGCGCATCCAGGTGGCCGAGGGCCTGCAGGCCATTCTCGTCTGCGCGGGCGGCACGATGGTGTTCGCGATCGTGCAGACGGCCGGCGGCAGCGGCTTCCTCGCGGTGTACCTGACGGGCGTGCTCGTCGGCAACCGCGAGCGCGCGGTCACGTCCGACACCATGCGCGCGATGGACGGCATGGCGTGGCTCGCGCAGTCGGTCATGTTCCTGCTGCTGGGGTTGCTCGTGGCGCCGCATCGCATCTGGGACATCGCGCTTCCGGCGTTTCTGATCGGCGTCTTCCTGATGTTCGTGGCGCGCCCAGTGGCCGTCTGGCTGTCGCTGCTGCCCTTCCGCTTCAACGGGCGGGAAAAGGCGTTCCTGGGCTGGATGGGGCTGCGCGGCGCGGTGCCCATCGTGCTGTCGCTGTTTCCGCTGCTCAAGGGCATGGAGGACTCGGGCCTGATTTTCCGCGTCGCCTTTGCCGTGGTGCTGCTGAGCCTGCTGTGCCAGGGCACGACCGTCGCGCTGGCCGCGCGGCTGGCGCGCGTGATGCGGCCCAGCTATACCGAGCCGCTCTCGCGCGAGCGGCTACGCGGCACGCATGCGCCCGCGCTCGAACTCATGCAGTTTCTGGTCGCGACCAATTCGCCCGTGACGGACCAGCGCGCGGACCGGCTGGAGTTGCCGCCGCGCTGCGCCGTGGTGGCCGTGGTGCGTGACGGCGCGCTGGCGCCGCTCGATCAGGCGGTGCTGCGTGCCGGCGACGCCGTGTCCGTGCTGGCGCCGGCCACGAGCGTCCCCATGCTGTCGCAGCTGTTCCTTACGCCAGCGACGCCGCCCGAATGGGATCAGGTCTCGCACGATTTCCTGCTGTCGGGCGAGGCATCGCTCGACGAGGTGGCCGCGTTGTACGGCACGCGCGCGCTGACGCCAGCCGAGACGGGCAAGACGCTGGAAGACGCGATGCTCGCGGCGTTTCCGTCGCCACCGGTCGAGGGCGATGCGGTGGCGGTCGCCGGACTGCGGCTGACGGTCACGCGCATGGACGGCCCGCGTATCGTGCAGGTGGGGTTGTTGCTGCCGCGCGGCCCGGCGGGCGATGCCGCGGCCAGGGACAGCGCATGGCGGCTCCACCGCCGCGCACCATAACAGGTTCGCCAGTCGAGGTTCGTCAGTCGACCTTGGCGCCGGAGACCTTCACCACCTCGCCGTACTTCTTGAGCTCGCGGCGGATCAGCGCGGCGAACTGCTCGGGCGTGGTCGGCGCGGGCTGCGCACCGATACGCGCGAGCTTCGCGCGCATGTCGTCCGTCTTGAGGATCGCGACGATATCGCGATTGAGCCGATCGACGATCTCGCGCGGCGTATTGGCCGGCGCGAACACGCCGAACCACGTCGAGATATCGAACCCTTCGAGGCCAAGCCCCTTGCCCGCCTCGGCAATCGTCGGCAGTTCCGGGAATGCGGCCGCGCGCGCCTGCGTGGTCACCGCGAACGCCTTGAGCTTGCCCGCCCTGATATTGGCGGAGGCCGAGGCAAGGTTGTCGAAGATCAGATCCGTCTGGCCCGAGAGCACCGACAGCTGCGCGGGCGAGGCGCCGTTGTACGGAATATGGACCATGCTCACGTGGGCCATGCTCTTGAACAGTTCGCCGGACAGATGCCCGGCGCTGCCGTTGCCGCCCGACGCATAGTCGAGCTTGCCCGGATGGCTGCGCGCGTACGTGACGAGGTCGCGCACGTTGTCGATATGCAGTTCCGCGGCCTTGCCCGGATGCATCACGAGCACGTTCGGCACATCCGCCACGAGCGTCACCGGTGCGAAGTCGCGAATCGGGTCGTACGGCATCTTCGTGAACAGCGTGGGGTTGATCGCATGCGTCGCCACCGCGCCCATCAGGATCGTATAGCCGTCCGCGGGCTGCTTGGCCACGAAGTCCGCGCCGAGGTTGCCGCCGGCGCCGGGCTTGTTCTCCACGACGACGGGCTGGCCGAGTTCATCGCGCAGTTTCTCGCCGATGGCGCGCGCGACGGTATCGAGCGGGCCGCCGGCCGGGTAGGGCACGACGAAGCGGATGGGCTTGGCGGGCCAGTTGCCGGCAGGCGCCGCGTATGCGGGCGCGGCCGTTGCGGCAGCGACGATGGCGACGGTGGTAATGGCCAGCTTGGTGGCCTGGATCCATGTATTCAGCATGACAGAAACAAGAAAATTACATTCCGATCCCGCGCGCCATCATCACCGCGCACAGCGGCAACAGGATCAGCACGTGCGCCTGGATCATGACCCAGCGGCGCGCGATCTTGATCTCGGCCGGCGTCGGGACGAACTCGGGTAGCGTGCGCGCCTGCTTGCGCCAGCGCGCGATGGCGAACGTCGGCGGCAGCGAGCACAGCGCGATCAGCACGAAGACGGTCATCTTCGCGTGGAACCAGGGGTTGTGGATATAGAAACCCATGCCCTTGGCGCCATAGAACAGCCGCAGCAGGCCGGAGACCAGCACGGCGATGGCCGACAGGAAATAGAACAGATCGTAGAGGGACAGGCGCCGGAGCACGGCGGGCGTCATGTCGGGCCGCAGCACGACGGCCTCCGCCGCCATCAGCGTGACGAGCAGGAAGATGGCGCCAAAGTGAAAGAACGCGAGCAACGCATCGGTCAGCATGTCTCCTCCTGTGGGGAATATTGTTCTTGGGGCCGGTCTCGCTAGATCACGCCCTTGCCCCGCAACGCGGCGATACGGTCGGCGTCGTAACCGAGCGTGTCGGCCAGCACTGCCTCCGTATGCTCGCCGAGCAGCGGCGGGTGGCGCAGCGCCTCGGGCGGGGTCTTGCTCATGCGGATCGGGCTGCCGACCAGCTTCACCTCGCCCGCGGTCGGATGGGGCAGATCGACGCGCAGGCCGCGCGCCTTGACCTGATCGTCCTCGAACACGTCGTCGAGCGTATTGATCGGGCCGCACGGCACGCCGGCGGCCTCGAGGTCCGCGATCCATTGCGCGCGCGTGCGCGGCCGCACCATCTCCCCGAGAATCGGCACCAGCACGTCGCGGTTCGCCACGCGCTGCGGATTGGTGGCAAAGCGCGGATCGTCGGCCAGCGTGGGACGCCCGCCCGCGGTCACGAACTTGCGGAATTGCCCGTCGTTGCCCACCGCGACGATGATCCAGCCGTCGGCGGCCTGGAACGTCTGGTAGGGAACGATGTTCGGATGCGCGTTGCCCCAGCGCTTCGGCGCCACGCCGCTGGCCAGGTAGTTGGTGTTCATGTTGGCGAGCATCGCCACCTGCACGTCGAGCAGCGCCATGTCGATGTACTGGCCCTCGCCGGTGCGGTCGCGGTGCGCGAGCGCCGCCAGCACCGCGATGGTCGCGTACTGGCCCGTCATCAGGTCGGAGATCGCCACGCCGGCCTTCTGCGGCCCGCCGCCGGGCAGGTCGTCGCGCTCGCCGGTCAGGCTCATGAAGCCGCCCATGCCCTGGATGATGAAATCGTAGCCGGCGCGGTTCGCATACGGACCCGTCTGGCCGAAGCCCGTCACCGAGCAATAGATCAGGTCCGGCTTGACCGCGCGCAG
The DNA here is from genome assembly GCF_038440175.1 of Cupriavidus sp. OTU4054. Taxonomy (NCBI): domain Bacteria; kingdom Pseudomonadati; phylum Pseudomonadota; class Betaproteobacteria; order Burkholderiales; family Burkholderiaceae; genus Cupriavidus; species Cupriavidus sp. OTU4054. The sequence goes on along the minus strand of NZ_JASATF010000029.1, from coordinate 78,301 downwards.
CGAGTCGTAGTCCAGCCCGTACTTCTTCAGCTGCCCGACCTTGTAGTTCTCGAGCACGACATCGCTCTGCGCCGCGAGCTCGCGCACGAGCTGCTGGCCCTCGGGCGTGCTGATATCGCAGGTGACCGAGCGCTTGTTGCGGTTGGCGGCCAGGTAGTAGGCGGCCTCGGCGGTATCCCGGCCGTCCTCCGTCTTCAGCCAGGGCGGCCCCCACGTGCGGGTATCGTCACCGGCGCCGGGGCGCTCGATCTTGATGACATCGGCGCCGAAGTCGGCGAGATTCTGTGCGCACCACGGCCCGGCGAGAACGCGGGTCAGGTCGAGGACGCGAAGGTGGCTCAAGGCTCCCATTGGGGGGAAGGCCGGCAGGGACGGCGCGGAATTGGGAAAGATCGCACTGTACCACCGGGCAGGCCGCCGACCGCACTTGGCCGGTGCGCGGAGTCTGCCCTCCGGCAGGGCTTCCCCGTATAATCAACGGTTTGCAAATCCAATTCCGAACAGCCGCCCGGCAATGGGCTGCGCCTGCCATAACATGAAAGTCTCCGACATTCGCAGCAAGTTCCTGCAGTTCTTCGAGTCGAAGGACCATACCGTGGTCCGCTCGTCCAGCCTGGTGCCGGCGAACGACCCGACGCTGCTGTTCACCAATTCCGGCATGGTGCAGTTCAAGGACGTGTTCCTTGGCACCGACAAGCGCCCGTATTCGCGCGCGACGTCTTCGCAGCGTTCGGTGCGCGCGGGCGGCAAGCACAATGACCTCGAGAACGTGGGCTACACCGCCCGCCACCATACGTTCTTCGAGATGCTGGGCAACTTCTCGTTCGGCGACTACTTCAAGCGCAACGCCATCCAGTACGCGTGGGAACTGCTGACCAAGGTCTACCAGCTGCCCGCGGACAAGCTGTGGGTCACCGTGTATGCCGAGGATGACGAGGCGTACGACATCTGGGCCAAGGAAGTGGGCGTGCCGGCCGAGCGCATCGTGCGCATCGGCGACAACAAGGGCGCGCGCTACGCGTCCGACAACTTCTGGCAGATGGCCGATACGGGCCCGTGCGGTCCGTGCTCGGAGATCTTCTACGACCATGGTCCCGAAGTGTGGGGTGGCCCGCCGGGATCGCCCGAAGAAGACGGCGACCGCTACATCGAGATCTGGAACCTCGTGTTCATGCAGTTCAACCGCGACGAGCAGGGCAACATGACGCCGCTGCCCAAGCCGTGCGTGGACACCGGCATGGGCCTCGAGCGGATTGCGGCCGTGCTCCAGCACGTGCACAGCAACTACGAGATCGACCTGTTCCAGGCGCTGATCCAGGCCGCCGCGCGCGAAACGCATATCACCGACCTGAACCAGAACTCGCTGAAGGTCATCGCCGACCATATCCGCGCTTGCTCGTTCCTGATCGTCGATGGCGTGATTCCCGGCAACGAAGGCCGTGGCTACGTCCTGCGCCGGATCGTGCGCCGCGCCATTCGCCATGGCTACAAGCTCGGCCAGAAGACGCCGTTCTTCCACAAGATGGTCCCCGACCTCGTCGCGCAGATGGGTGCCGCCTACCCGGAACTCGCCGATGCGCAGGCGCGCGTGACCGAGGTGCTGAAGGCCGAGGAAGAGCGTTTCTTCGAGACCATCGAGAACGGCATGACCATTCTCGAAGGCGCCGTGAGCGAACTGAAGTCGAAGGGCGGCAACGTGCTCGACGGCGAGCTCGCATTCAAGCTGCACGACACGTTCGGCTTCCCGCTCGACCTCACGCAGGACGTGGCGCGCGAGCAGGAGATCACGGTCGATGAGGCCGCGTTCGATGCCGCCATGACGCGTCAGCGCGAGCAGGCCCGCGCGGCCGGCAAGTTCAAGATGGCCGCCGGCCTCGAGTACTCGGGCGACAAGACCGTGTTCCACGGCTATGACGCGCTGGGCGTCGAGCAGGCGCGCGTCATCGCGCTGTACGTGGATGGCGCCGCGGTGCAGACGATGCAGCCGGGCCAGGAAGGCGTGGTCGTGCTCGACCACACGCCGTTCTACGCCGAGTCCGGCGGCCAGGCCGGCGACCAGGGCACGCTCGTGGCCGGTGCCGCGGTGTTCACCGTCGGCGATACCACGAAGGTGCAGGCCGACGTGTTCGGCCATCAGGGCACGCTCTCGGGCGGCGCGCTGAAGGTCGGCGACGTCGTGGCCGCGAAGGTCGATGAGATTCGCCGCGCGCGCACGATGCGCAACCACTCGGCCACCCACCTGATGCACAAGGCCCTGCGCGAAGTGCTCGGTACCCACGTGCAGCAGAAAGGTTCGCTGGTCGATGCCGACAAGACGCGTTTCGACTTCTCGCACAACGCGCCGATGACCGATGCGCAGATCCGCCAGGTCGAGGAAATCGTCAACGCCGAGATTCTGCGCAACGAGGCCACGACGGCCAGCATCATGCCGTTCGACGATGCGGTGAAGAGCGGTGCGATGGCGCTGTTCGGCGAGAAGTACGCCGACGACGTGCGCGTGCTGTCCATCGGCTCGTCGAAGGAACTCTGCGGCGGCACGCACGTGTCGCGCACGGGCGATATCGGCCTGTTCAAGATCGTGGTGGAGGGCGGCGTGGCCGCCGGTATCCGCCGCGTGGAAGCGATCACGGGCGATAACGCGCTGCATTACCTGCAGTCGCTCGACGCGCGCCTGAACGAAGCCGCCGCCGCCATGCGCGCGCAGCCTTCGGAGCTGGTGTCGCGCATCGCGCAGGTGCAGGACCAGGTGCGCGCGCTGGAGAAGGAACTCGAACGCGCGAAGAGCAAGCTGGCCGCCTCGCAAGGCGACGAACTGGCCGAGCAGGCCGTGGACGTCAAGGGCCTGAAGGTGCTGGCCGCCCAGCTCGACGGCGCGGACGTGAAGACGCTGCGCGAGACGATGGACAAGCTCAAGGACAAGCTCAAGAGCGCGGCCATCGTGCTGGGCGCCGTGACCGACGGCAAGGTGAGCCTGATTGCGGGCGTGACCGCCGATGCCACGGGCAAGGTGAAGGCCGGGGACCTCGTCAACTTCGTCGCCCAGCAGGTGGGCGGCAAGGGCGGTGGCCGTCCGGACATGGCGCAGGCTGGTGGCACGGAGCCGGCGAACCTGCCGAACGCCCTGGCGGGTGTCAGCGACTGGGTCGCGGCAAAGGTCTGAGTCTGCAGGGTTTGCTCCCCTCTCCCCTCTCGGGGAGAGGCGGTAGAGAACCTGTTGTTTCAGGTTTTCTCCCCGCTCTCTTGGGGAGAGGGGCCCGGAGTGAGGGCACTCGCCAGCGTATTGATCAAGTCCACCGGCAACGGAAATACAATCGTCGTCGTCCGATCGCCGGCGATCTGCGTCAGCGTCTGCATATAGCGCAGCTGCATCGCCTGCGGCTGCCGCGCCAGCATCTGCGCGGCTTCGAGCAGTTTCTCGGAAGCCTGCATTTCCCCCTCCGCATGAATCACCTTCGCGCGCCGCTCGCGCTCGGCCTCGGCCTGCCTTGCGATCGCGCGCACCATCGACTCGTTGATATCGACGTGCTTGATCTCGACGTTCGAGACCTTGATGCCCCACGCATCGGTCTGCGCGTCGAGCACCTTCTGGATATCGAGGTTGAGTTTCTCGCGCTCGGCGAGCATTTCGTCGAGCTCGTGCTTGCCCAGCACCGCGCGCAGCGTGGTCTGCGCGAGCTGGCTCGTGGCCTCGAGAAAGTTGGCCACCTGGATGATCGCGCGCTCGGGATCCACCACGCGGAAATAGACCACCGCGTTGACCTTCACCGACACGTTGTCGTGCGAGATCACGTCCTGCGGCGGCACGTCCATGACCACCGTGCGCAGGTCCACGCGCACCATCTGCTGCACGGCCGGAATGATCAGCACGAGCCCAGGCCCCTTGACGCGCCAGAAGCGGCCGAGCATGAAGACCACACCGCGTTCGTACTCGCGCAGCACGCGTACCGATGCAATGACCAGCAGCGCCAGCAGGAAGATCAGACCGCCAAAGCTGAATCCAAACGCCATGAGAGACTCCTTGTAGTTGTCCTGCGCCCGTCGAACTTCCCGAAAATCTGCGTCAATCGAGCCATCAGTCGATGGCAATCACATCGAGTACGAGTCCGTCCCGCGCGGTCACGCGCACCGACTGTCCGCGCGCCAGCGGCGTGGCGGTGCGCACGCGCCACTGCTCGCCATCGACGGAAGCCCATCCATCGTGGTCCAGCGTGGCATCGGCGATCACCATGCCGGTCCGGCCGACGATCGTATCCCCGCCGCTGACGATGGGCCGCCGTCGCGTGCGCAGCACGAGCGCCGACATCGCGAACACGAACGCCACGGACGAGAGCGCCAGCACCGCGATGACCGTCAGCGGAATGCCGAAGCCGGGCACATCGGTATCGATCAGCATCACGGCGCCAATGGCAAACGCCACGGCGCCGCCGACACCGAGCACGCCCAGCGTGGGCAGGAACATCTCCGCGACCATGCAGCCGATGCCCAGTGCGACCAGCGCAAGGCCCGCATAGTTCAACGGCAGCATCTGCAGCGCGAACAGGCCGACTACCAGGCAAATGGCGCCGATGACGCCGGGCGCGACCATGCCGGGCGTGGAGAATTCGAAAAGCAGCGCGTAGATGCCGATCATCATCAGCACCAGCGCCACGCTGGGGTCGGTGATCACGGCCAGCAGCCGCGCGCGCCAGTCCGGCTCGGTGGCCACCACGGGCGCGTTCGCCGTGCGCAGCACGCGCTGGGCGCCCGCCGCCTCGACCCTGCGGCCGTCGATCTGCCGCAAGAGCGCGGGCAGGTCCGGCGCCACGAGGTCCGCCACATGCTGCGCGACGGCTTCGCTCGCCGACAGGCTCACGGCCTCCCGTACGGCCCGCTCGGCCCATTCCACATTGCGCTGTCGCAGTTGCGCGAGGCCGCGGATATACGCCGAGGCATCGTGCATCTGCTTGCGCGCCATCGTGTCCTCGCTGCCGGCACCGGCCGGCGCCGAGGCGGCTCCGCGGTCCCCATGGTCGCCACGCTGCGGGCCACCGATGCCGATGGCCACCGGACTGGCCGCGCCGACATTGGTGCCGGGCGCCATGGCCGCGATATGGCTCGCGTAGAGGATGTACGCCCCGGCGCTCGCCGCGCGCGCGCCGCCGGGCGACACATAGGTCGCCACCGGCACGGGGGAGGCGAGAATCGCCTGGATGATGTCGCGCATCGAACGGTCGAGACCGCCCGGCGTATCCATTTCGATCACGACGAGTTGCGCATTGGCACGCCGCGCCTGTTCGATGCCGTGGGTCACGAAATGCGCGGTGGCCGGGCCGACCGCGCCGCGCAGCGGCACCACGTAGACAGGCGCGGTCGCGGGGGCGGTATCCACGACCTGCGCGGGGGCGGCGCCCGACAGGGCCAGCGTACAGGCGAATACCGCCAGCAGCGCCTGGCCGGCGCGCCATGCCAGGCGGGTCATCCGGGGGGCGATCTTGCCGAAGGGGAGTGCCATGGTCGCGCGCGCGTCCGGAAGGAATGCCGTGACCGCGCCACTTCCAAGTGTAGACCACCGGCCACATCGCGACGGCGGCCGGGCACTCGCGATGGCCGCCTGGCCGGACTGGCGCTACAGTAGCGGTTTCAACACCCTCGCGACCATCGATGGCGCGAGATTTTTACTAGGAGTCAGTGGTAATGCCAACGTTTCGAATCGAGTTGTTTGAAGGACGTCCTCTCGATCAGCGCCGCAAGCTGGTCGAGGCGGTGACGCGCGTCACCTGCGAGACACTGGGCTGCGAGCCCGGCAGCGTCGATATCATCATCGACGAGGTCAAGCGCGAGAACTGGGCCACCGGCGGCAAGCTCTGGTCCGAACAGAAGTAAGCGCAGATCCATAAAAACGACAGATAAACGCCAACGTAGAAGAGCGAGCCCTCACATGCAACCCTACCGTTATTGCCCGCAGTGCGGCGCCTCGTTGCAGGTGCTCCCGCATGCCGGACGTGACCGCAGCGCCTGCGTCACGGAAGGATGCGGATTCGTGCACTGGAACAACCCGCTGCCCGTGCTGGCGGCCGTGGTGGAGTACGAAGACAAGCTGTTGCTGGCGCGCAATGCGGCGTGGCCGGAAAAGATGTTCGCGCTGGTCACAGGCTTTCTCGAGCGTGACGAGACGCCCGAGCTCGGCGTGGCGCGCGAACTCAAGGAAGAGACCAATCTGGACACCGAATCGGTGTCGCTGATCGGCGTCTACGAATTCATGCGCAAGAACGAGCTGATCATCGCCTATCACGTGAAGGCGAGCGGCACCATCGCGCTGTCCGAGGAACTGGCCGAATACAAGCTCGTGGCACCCGAGAAGGTGCGCATCTGGAGTGCGGGCACGGGCTTCGCGGTCGCGGACTTCCTGCAGGCCCGCGGCTATCCCGTGCGTTTCTTCGACCGGCAGACCGGCGAGGATATCGAGGACCCGCGCAGGCCGACGGACTTCAGGCGCTTGGATGCTTCGCTACAATACCGGCTGTAGTGAGATCCGATACGGCCGATTTGAAACGGGAAGACGAGGTATGGAATTTCAGAAGGAAGTGGACGCGCGCGGCCTGAATTGCCCGCTGCCGATCCTGCGTACGAAGAAGGCCCTGGCCGATATGGCAAGCGGCGATGTGCTGAAGGTGCTGGCGACCGATCCGGGCTCGCCGCGCGATTTTCAGGCGTTTGCCAAGCAGACCGGCAATGAACTGCTGTCCCACCAGGAAGTGGACAAGGTCTTCACGTTCTACATGAAGCGCCGCTGAGAGGGCGCTGAGAGGGCGCTGCCCCCTCTCCCGGCGGGAGAGGGGTGAAAACCATCAGCGATTTGCCAGATAGGCACTGAATTCGTCCCGCACCTCGGGGTGCTTGAGCGCGAATTCCACAGTGGCCTTCAGCAGGCCCAGCTTGCTGCCGCAGTCGTAGCGCACGCCGTTGTAGCGGTACGCGAGCACCTGTTCCTGATCCAGCATCGACTGGATCGCATCCGTCAGCTGGAATTCGCCGCCCGCGCCGGGCTTCAGGTCGCGGATATGGTCGAAGATACGCGGCGTCAGGATATAACGGCCCACCACGCCGAGGTTCGACGGTGCGTCCTCGGGCGCCGGCTTTTCGACGATGCCCGACATCTTGATCACGCGCTCGTCCCACTCGCGGCCTTCCACCACACCGTAGGAACGGCTCTGTTCGGGGGCGATTTCTTCAACGCCGAGCACCGAGCAGTTGTAGTGGTTATAGACGTCGACCATCTGCTTCATGATCGGCGTGTCGCCGTCGAGCAGATCGTCCGCGAGCATGACCGCGAACGGTTCGTCGCCCACGAGCTTGGCGGCGCAGAGCACCGCGTGGCCCAGGCCCAGTGCCTCGGGCTGGCGCACGTAGAAGCATTCCACGTGCGACGGCTTGATCGACCGCACCACATCGAGCAGCGCGCGCTTGTTCTTGGCTTCGAGTTCGGCCTCGAGTTCATACGCCTTGTCGAAATGATCCTCGATGGCGCGCTTCGAGCGGCCCGTCACGAAGATCATCTCGGTAATGCCGGCAGCCATCGCCTCTTCCACGGCATACTGGATCAGCGGCTTGTCCACCACTGGCAGCATCTCCTTGGGGCTGGCCTTGGTCGCGGGCAGAAAACGGGTGCCCAGTCCCGCGACCGGGAAGACGGCCTTGGTGACGCGGTTTTCCATATCAGAATTCCTTTCTATTCCGGTGGCTGTTGCCGGTGCATTACCGTGCCGGATGGCCGGGGGGGTCGTCTGTCCGTGACTGTCCGACTTTTCTCACAATAGTCGGATGCTGCACGGAAAACGGCACGCAACTTCCATGCCGATCCCCGCGCGGTGTCTCGTAGTTCAGGCGGCGGGCAGTCGCTGTAGTTGATCCTGCAGCTTCGCCAGCGTCTGTTCGAAATCCGACAAACGCTGCGTTTCCTGCGCGACGACGGCCGGCGGCGCCTTGGCCACGAAGCTTTCGTTGGACAGCTTGCCGCGGCACTTGACGATTTCGGCACCGATGCGATCGGCTTCCTTGGTCAGGCGGATACGCTCGGCCGCCACGTCGATCTCGATCTTCAGCAGCAGGTGGTTCCCGCCGACGATCGCCACCGGCGCGCCGGCACCCTCGCGCATCAGCTCGGATTCGTCTTCGAACACGCGCACTTCCGATAGTTTCGCGAGCGCCTGCACATAGGGCCCCACGGACTTCAGGAACGCGCTGTCGCCGTGCGCATAGAGCGGAATGCGTTGCGCCGGGGAAATATTCATCTCGCCGCGCAGGTTACGGCACGCGTCCACCACGGCCTTGAGCTGCGACACCCATTGCTCGGCGGCTTCGTCGATCTTGGCCGCCGCGGGCTGCGGGTAGGCCTGCAGCGCGATCGACTCGGTGCCGTCGCCCTTGGCGCGGTCCGCCAGCGGGGCGACCTTTTGCCACAGTTCCTCGGTAATGAACGGGATGATCGGGTGCGCGAGGCGCAGTACCGTCTCCAGCACGCGCAGCAGCGTGCGGCGCGTGGCGCGCTGTTGCGCGGGCGTGCCGTTCTGGATCTGCACCTTGGCCATTTCGAGGTACCAGTCGCAGTACTCGTCCCATACGAACTTGTAGATGGCGCTGGCGATGTTGTCGAAACGGTATTCCGCGAAGCCCTTGTCCACCTCGGCTTCCACGCGCTGCAGCAGCGACACGATCCAGCGGTCCGCCTGCGAGAAATCGAGATAGCCTTCGGGGCCGCAATCCTTGTTGCACGGGCCCATGCCGCAATCATGGCCCTCGGTGTTCATCAGCACGAAGCGCGTGGCGTTCCACAGCTTGTTGCAGAAGTTGCGGTAACCCTCGCAGCGGCCCGTGTCGAAGTTGATGTTGCGGCCCAGCGTGGCCAGCGACGCGAACGTGAAGCGCAGCGCGTCGGCGCCGAACGAGGGAATGCCGTTCGGGAATTCCTTCTTCGTCTTCGACTCGATGCGCGGCGCGTCCTTCGGACGGCGCAGGCCCGTGGTGCGCTTCTTGAGCAGCGGCTCGAGTTCGATGCCGTCGATCAGGTCAACGGGGTCCAGCGTGTTGCCCTCGGACTTGCTCATCTTCTTGCCTTCCGAGTCGCGCACGAGGCCATGCACGTACACGGTGTGGAAGGGCACCTTGCCGGTGAAGTGCCTGGTCATCATGACCATGCGCGCCACCCAGAAGAAGATGATGTCGTAGCCGGTGACCAGCACCGACGACGGCAGGAAGTGCTGGATCTCGGGCGTCTCTTCGGGCCAGCCCAGCGACGAGAACGGTACCAGCGCGGAAGAGAACCACGTGTCGAGCACGTCTTCCTCGCGGCGCAGCGGGCCGGATCCGCCGGCTGCCTGCTGCTTCGCCAGCGCTTCTTCCTCGGTGCGGCCGACGTAGCAGTTGCCCGCGTCGTCGTACCAGGCCGGGATCTGATGGCCCCACCACAGCTGGCGCGAGATGCACCAGTCCTGGATGTTCTCGAGCCACTGGTTGTACGTGCTGTTCCAGTTTTCCGGCACCAGCTTGATCTCGCCGCTCTTCACGGCGTCCAGCGCCACGTCGGCGATGGAACGGCCCGGGAAATACGTGCCTTCCGGGGCGGGCTTGCTCATCGCGACGAACCACTGGTCGGTCAGCATCGGCTCGATCACGCTGCCCGTACGCTCGCTGCGCGGCACCATGAGCTTGTGCTTCTTGATCTCGCCGAGCAGGCCCTGCGCGTCGAGGTCGGCGACGATCTGCTTGCGTGCGTCGAAGCGATCGAGCCCCGCATACGCGGCCGGCGCGTCGGCGACGATCTTCGCGTCGAGCGTGAGGATCGACAGTTGCGGCAGGTTGTGGCGCTGGCCCACCGCATAGTCGTTGAAATCGTGGCCCGGGGTCACCTTGACCACACCCGTGCCGAACGCGCGATCGACGTATTCGTCGGCGATCACGGGAATCTGGCGATCGGTCAGCGGCAGCTTGACGAACTTGCCGATCAGATGCGCGTAGCGCTCGTCTTCGGGGTGCACCATCACCGCGGTATCGCCGAGCATGGTTTCCGGACGCGTGGTGGCCACGGTCAGGTGGGTCAGGCCGCGCACGCCGTCGGCTTCCACGAGGGGGTAGTGGATATGCCAGAGCGAGCCGTCTTCCTCGACGCTGTCCACCTCGAGGTCCGACACCGCGGTGCCGAGCACGGGATCCCAGTTGACGAGGCGCTTGCCGCGGTAGATCAGACCCTGTTCATACAGGCGCACGAACACCTCGGTCACGGCCTTCGACATGTCCGGGGACATCGTGAAGTACTCGCGCGTCCAGTCGATCGATGCGCCCATGCGGCGCACCTGGCGCGTGATGGTCGAGCCCGACTCTTCCTTCCACGCCCAGACCTTCTCGGTGAACTTCTCGCGGCCGAGGTCGTGGCGCGAGACGCCCTGCGCCTCCAGCTGGCGCTCCACGACGATCTGGGTGGCGATGCCCGCGTGGTCCGTGCCAGGTACCCACAGCGTATTGGCGCCGCGCATGCGCGCGTGGCGCGTCAGGCCATCCATGATGGTCTGGTTGAACGCGTGGCCCATGTGGAGCGTGCCGGTCACATTGGGCGGAGGCAGCTGGATCGCGAAGTTCGGCTTGGCGGGGTCGAACGTCGGCTGGGCAATGCCGCGGCGCTCCCATTCGGGGCCCCACTTCGCCTCGATGGCGGCGGGTTCGAAGCTCTTGGCAAGGGACTGGTCTTCTGCGGTCATGCTCGGTGTCGCTCGGTATCGGTATGTCTTAGGGGCCGCGTCGGCAAAGGCGTCGGCGAAACGACAAATTATAGGGGATAAGGGGCCGGTATAATCCCGGCTATCCGCAAAGGCCCTTTCTTGACGCAAATCCAGCGAATGTCCAACCTGCTCGCCAATCTCAACGCCGAACAACTCGCCGCCGTCACGCTACCCGACGAGCCGGCGCTGATCCTGGCGGGCGCTGGCAGTGGCAAAACCCGCGTGCTGACCACCCGGATCGCCTGGCTGATCCAGAACGGCCACGTTTCGCCGGCCGGCGTGCTCGCGGTGACCTTTACCAACAAGGCGGCCAAGGAAATGCAGACGCGGCTGGCCGCGATGCTGCCCATCAATACGCGCGGCATGTGGATCGGCACGTTCCACGGGCTGTGCAACCGCATGCTGCGCGCGCATTTCCGCGATGCGGGCCTGCCGCAGACATTCGCGATCCTCGACTCGCAGGACCAGCTTTCGTCGCTCAAGCGCCTGCTCAAGGCGCTCAACGTCGATGACGAGAAGTACCCGGCCAAGAACCTCCAGTACTTCATCAATAACGCGAAGGAGCAGGGGCTGCGGCCGGCCGACGTCGAGGCCAACGACGACTACAACCGCCGTTTCGTGGACCTGTACGCCGCCTACGACGAGCAGTGCCAGCGCGAAGGCGTGGTCGATTTCGCCGAATTGCTGCTGCGCTGCTACGAGCTGCTGCGCTACAACGACGCGATTCGCGAGCACTATCAGCACCGCTTCCGCCATATCCTCGTCGACGAGTTCCAGGACACCAACGTGCTGCAATACCAGTGGCTCAAGATGCTGGCGGGGTATGGCACGGGCCGCGCGGCCGCGGTGTTCGCGGTGGGCGACGACGACCAGAGCATCTATGCGTTCCGGGGCGCGAACGTCGGCAATATGCGCGACTTCGAGCACGAATTCCGCGTGCGCCAACTGATCAAGCTCGAGCAGAACTACCGTTCGCACGGCAATATCCTCGATTCCGCGAACCATCTGATCTCCCATAACTCGCGCCGGCTCGGCAAGAACCTGCGCACGGACGCGGGGCATGGCGAACCGGTGCGCGTGTTCCAGGGCGGCTCGGACGGGCAGGAAGCCTCGTGGATCGTCGAGGAGATTCGCGACCAGATCGCGCAGGGCATGTCGCGCTCGGAGATCGCGATTCTCTATCGCAGCAACGCCCAGTCGCGGGTCATCGAGCATGCGCTGTTCTCGGCCGGCATCGCGTACCGCGTCTATGGCGGCCTGCGATTCTTCGAACGCGCCGAAGTCAAGCATGCACTGGCCTATCTGCAACTGATCGAGAATCCGCGCAACGACGCGGCGTTCGGCCGCGTGGTCAATTTCCCGACGCGCGGTATCGGCGCGCGCTCGCTCGAGGCGCTGCAGGATGCCGCGCGCCAGTACAACTGCTCGCTGTCGGAAGCGGTCGCCTATGTGCCCGGCAAGGCCGGCAGCTCGCTGGGCGCGTTTATCCGTCTGATCGACCAGATGCGCGCCGAAACGCGCCGCATGACGCTGCCCGAGATGGTCGAGTACGTGACCAACACGAGCGGCCTGATCCAGCATTACCGGGCCGAGAAAGAAGGGCAGGACCGCATCGAGAACTTGCAGGAACTGGTGACCGCCGCGCAGGCCTTCGTGATGGAGGAAGGCTACGGACTGGACGCGCCGGCGGCGGTGCTGCCGGCCGGGCAGACCGGCACGCCCGCGCTGGCCGAGGGCGATCAGGCCCAGCAGGTGCTCGACCCCGAGCAGTTGCCCGTGGTCATGACCCCGCTGGTCGCGTTCCTGACCCATGCCTCGCTCGAGGCTGGCGACAACCAGGCGCAGGCCGGCCAGGATGCCGTGCAGATGATGACCGTGCATGCGGCCAAGGGGCTCGAGTTCAACGTGGTGTTTATCACCGGCCTCGAAGAAGGGCTGTTCCCGCACGAGAACAGCGCGATGGAGGCCGACGGGCTCGAGGAAGAACGCCGCCTGATGTATGTGGCGATCACGCGCGCGCGGGAGCGGCTCTACCTGTCGTTCGCGCAAAGCCGTGTGCTGCATGGCCAGATGCGCTACCACGTGCGGTCGCGGTTCTTCGAGGAGCTGCCGGAAGGCGCATTGAAGTGGCTCACGCCCCCGCAGCAGGCCTACGGTGGCATGGGCGGCGGGCGCCGCGAGAAGTCGGAGTCGGCGTGGGGCCGGGACTGGTTCAAGCGGCCGGAGGATGTGGCCTACACGGGCACGAAGCCGACAGGCGGCATGGACACCGGGAACGGTTACGCCGACAGCAAGCGCGCGGCCGAAACTGGCTTCCGCGTCGGGCAGGGCGTGTTCCACAACAAGTTCGGCGAGGGCAAGATCACGGCCATCGAGGGCGAGGGCGCCAATGCCCACGCCCAGATCAACTTCAAGCGCCACGGGACGAAGAAGCTGGCGCTTGGCGTCGCCAAGCTGGACCCGATCGACTGATCAGGCCTGAACCGATGTCGCCTCCGGCTCCGCGGGGGCGATATTGAAGCAGCCGCGATAGGTGGCGTAGAACGAGCAATACAGGATCGCGAGCATCAGCAGCGAATACGGCGTGACGAGGAACGACAGCACCGCCTCCGCGCCAAACGCCGCGAACACCGCTTCCAGGAAGAACGGAATCGCGACCATCAGCAGCGCGAACAGCACCGCGTACGTAAAGAACGCGCCGCGATTCCGCCAGCATGCGGTCCAGCTGAAGAACAAGGCCTTCACGGGCGGCACGCTGTGCCACGCCGCCAGCAGCGGCGCGAACCAGAACATCATCGCGATCGGCGTGTAGAGCAGCGCGCCCAGCAGCAGCGCGTAATACAGCTGCCGCACCGACTCCGCCGACGGTTCCTCCTGCTTGAGCAGAATCGGCGCCAGCGTGCTGATATCGACGAGCGCGCCCGCGATCAGGCTCAGCGTGAATACCATGACCGCATAGATCGCGCCGAGAATGAGCAGATTGCGCGTGGCCTGCTTGCCGTTGGTCCGGAACCCCGATAACAGCACGGTCGGCAGCACACGCTTGTTCTGGATCACGTCGCGACAGGCCGTCATCACCCCCACGTACAGGCCGGGCGTCACCACGAGCAGCGCGATCACGCCGAACAGCGGCACGAAAATGGCCAGCTGCGCCGCGATCAGGTAGATGAACAGCAGCATCAGGAACGCGAGCGGATTCTTGCGAAACAGCCAGATGCCCTGGCGGAACCAGACGTAACCTTCCTTGGCGGGAACTTCCAGTAATTGCATGGGAATCAGATCCAGGGGAGCGCGGTGGCGTCGACGCGCCGGCGCAGGATACGTTCGAAGTGGGTCGGATCATGCGGTTGCAGCATGTCCGCCTCGCGCGGCAGGAAGAAGTCCCACAGACGCGATACCCAGAAACGGAGCGCGCCGGCACGCAGCATGTCCTGCCAGTGCGCGTGTTCGTTGCCGGTCAGCGGCCTCACGGCATGATAAGCCGCGAGCAGCGCGCGCGCACGCGCGTCGTCGAGCGTGCCCGTGGGCACGTCGATACACCAGTCGTTGACGGTCACGGCCAGATCGAACAGCCACTTGTCGTTGCCGGCAAAGTAGAAGTCGAAAAAACCGCCGAGCTTGTATTTGCCCTGTTCGGCGGACTCGAACAGCACGTTGTCGCGAAACAGGTCGCAGTGGCAGGGCCCGCCCTCCAGCGCCGCGTAATCGGCGCTGCCGAAGAACGCGGTCTGGTGCGCGATCTCGTCGCGCAGCAGCGCATGCTGGTCCGCATCGAGGAACGGCGTGATCTCGGGTTCGGTCTGCTGCCACCAGGCCAGGCTGCGCAGGTTCGGCTGCTGCCGCGCGTAGTCCACGCCGGCCAGATGCATGCGGGCGAGCATGTCGCCCACCTCGGCGCACTGCTGCGCGTTGGGGGCCAGCTGCGAGCTGCCGGGCAGGCGGGTGACGATCGTGGCGGGCTTGCCCTTGAGCGCGCGCAGGATCTCGCCGTCGCGCGCGGGAATCGGCGCGGGCACGCTGATGCCGTGTCCCGCCAGATGCGCCATCAGGTGGAGGTAGTAGGGCAGCTGTTCGAACGTCAGCCGCTCGAAGATCGTCAGCACGTACTCGCGCACGTGCCCGTCCCGCTCCATCGTCAGGAAGAAATTGCTGTTCTCGATGCCCGAGGCGATGCCGCGCAGCGCGCGCACTTCGCCAAGGTCGTAATCGAGCAGCCAGCTAGCGATCTCGTCCTGCGAGACCGTGGTGAAAACAGCCATTGTTGTCGTGTGAATCGATGCGGAATGCGGCGAATCTGCAAGCGGAAGGGTCCGCGGGCAAACCTGCCGCCACGGCGGGCAGAACCCGCCGGGCCGGCGCGGACCGGCGAGACCGCCAGTCCGTGGGTGAACAGAATCTGAACTGCGTTGGAACGATGCCCTGGCTACGCGGCCATGCGGTAACTGGCCCGCGCCCGTCACCACTGCAGGTTGACGGACGGCACGCGGTTCACGTCATGGTCGCGAAACTTCGGCGAACTATCTTCCGGCTTGCTCATCTGGTAGCTGGTGCCGAACCCCGATCGTACCTGGATGTCCGTGGCCTGCCCCTTGTTGCGATACTCGCGCACCTGCGTGCCATCGCGTTCGTTGAGCTCGAAGCTCGGCTCCCGCGGCTGGTTCAGCTGGCTCTTGACCGCCGGCGCGATCGGCTGGTTGTTGATCCGGTTCAGTTCCTGCTGGGTCAGTGCATTGCTCTGCTCGCCGTTCGGCTGGGCCATGGCCAGCGCGGGCGCGCCGAGGGCAAGCGCAATGCCCGCGGCAGCGAACAGGCGCTTCAGCGAGGCGGCAGGCGGTACGTCGCCATCGTCGGATGTGACGAGGCGTTGTTGCGTGGGGGAGGTCATCCGGGGCTCCTGAGCGTGCGGCGGCAGGTCCGGCGGCGCCGGACCTGGCAAACAGGATTCCATTCTAGCAATTCCTGCCGCACTCTGGCCGTTCCCGTGGCGCCCGGGCCACCCCAGCAATGCCTTACAGATAGAACATTTCTTCTTTCGGCGGAATCGGGTGGTCGCCGCCGCGCTTCTCGTAGTACTCGTACACCGCCTCGAGAACCTCCTGCGGCTCATCGACGATCTTCATCAGGTCCAGATCGTGCTCGGCGATCAGGCCCATGGGCAGCAGCGTGAAGCGGAACCAGTCGAGCAGGCCCTTCCAGAAGCGGCTGCCGTACATCACCACCGGTACCGAGCGCGACTTGCCGGTCTGCACGAGCGTGAGCACCTCGGCCAGTTCGTCGAGCGTGCCGAAGCCGCCCGGCATCACGATGAACGCATCCGAGTTCTTCACGAACGTGACCTTGCGCGTGAAGAAATGGCGGAACCGCATGGCGATGTCCTGGTAAGGATTGCCCTGCTGTTCATGCGGCAGTTCGATATTGAGGCCGACGCTCGCGGACTTGCCCGCGTGCGCGCCCTTGTTGGCTGCTTCCATGATGCCCGGGCCGCCGCCCGAGATCACCGCGAAGCCCGCGTCGGAGAACAGCCGCGCGATCTCGATCGTCTTCTGGTAGTACGGCGAGTCCTCCCGCAGGCGCGCGCTGCCGTAGATGGAGACGGCCGGGCGGATCTCCGAGAGGTACTCGGTCGCCTCGATGAACTCTGCCATAATCGTGAACATTTGCCACGAGGCGCGCGCCTTCTTTGCGGTTGCGCGGTCTTCGTCGGCGAGCGCACGAAGGCTCGGAATCATCTTGCGCGGGTTGGTGCGCGCGGCGGCAGCCGCAGCCGCGGCTTCCTGTTCCTCGGGCGATTTGCCCTCGGCAGCGGCATCGGCCTTGGCCGCGATCGCGGCCGCGTGGGCCGACGCCGCTTCCGGCGGAGGATTCACGGTATTGCCCGAGATGTCCGAGACATCCGTATCAGCGAGGGGGGTTCCGGCGTCGCCGCCGTTCGGAGCGCCTGTCAATTTTGAGTCCATGGGAATGTCGGATAGTCCAAAAACACTCTTGCTCGTCGATGGATCGAGCTATCTGTATCGCGCGTATCACGCGCTGCCGGATCTGCGAAATGGCGAGGGGCTGCCCACAGGGGCAATCTACGGCATGATCAACATGCTGCGCAAGCTGCGCAATGATTACCCGGCAGAGTATAGCGCCTGCGTGTTCGACGCCAAGGGCAAGACCTTCCGCGACGATATGTATCCGGCCTACAAGGAGCATCGTCCGTCGATGCCCGAGGACCTCGCGCGCCAGATCGAGCCGATCCACGAGGCCGTGCGCGCGCTGGGCTGGCCGATCGTGGTCGTGGAGGGCGTGGAGGCCGACGACGTCATCGGCACGCTGGCGCGCCAGGCGACGGCGCAGGGCGTGCGCACGGTGGTCTCCACCGGCGACAAGGACCTCGCGCAGCTCGTCGATGACCACGTCACGCTCGTCAACACGATGAGCGGCGAGGTGCTCGACCCGCCCGGCGTGGTCGCCAAGTTCGGCGTGCCGCCCGAGCGCATCGTCGACTATCTTTCGCTGATCGGCGATGCCGTGGACAACGTGCCCGGCGTGCCGAAGGTCGGTCCGAAGACCGCGGTGAAATGGCTGTCCGCCTACGGCACGCTCGACGCCATCATGTCGAACGCGGCCGAGATCAAGGGCGTGGTCGGCGAGAACCTGCGCAATACGCTGGAGTGGCTGCCCAAGGCGCGCGAGCTCGTGACGGTGAAGACCGACTGCGATCTGCGCGAGGCCGTGGCGGACTTCCACGCGCTGCGCGAGCTCGGCGAGGACAAGGACCAGCTCGCCGCGTTCTTCGCGAAGTACGGCTTCAAGTCGTGGCTGCGCGAACTGACGGGCGAAAGCCTGCCGAATCTGGCCAATGCGGCGCGCAATGGCAAGGGGGCCGCGTCGAAGGCCACGCCGTCGGCACAGGGCGGTCTGTTCGATCAGCCGGCCGCGTCGGGCCATGACGAGGCACTGCCCGCGGCGGACCTGCCGCCAGCCGAGGTCAGCTACGAGACCGTGACCACCGAGGCCGCGCTCGATGCGTGGATCGCGCGCATCGTCGATGCGCCGCTCGTGGCCATCGATACCGAAACCACGTCGCTCGATCCGATGCTCGCGCAGCTCGTGGGCATCTCGCTGTCGGCCGAACCGGGTTCGGCGTGCTACATCCCGGTCGCGCATCGCGGCCCGGACGTCGCGGGCGTGGACAATTACGGCCAGCTGTCGCGCGAGTACGTGCTGGAGCGGCTGCGCGCGTGGCTCGAGGATCCGTCGCGGCCCAAGCTCGGCCAGCATCTGAAGTACGACGCGCACGTGTTCGCGAACCACGGCATCGCGCTGCGCGGCATCGAGCAGGACACGATGCTGGAGAGCTACGTGCTTGCCTCGCACCGCAATCACGGCATGGACAGCCTGGCCGAGAAACTGCTCAACGTGAAGACCATCACGTACGAGGAAGTCTGCGGCAAGGGCGCGAGCCAGATCGGCTTCGACCAGATCGACCTGCAGCGCGCGACGCAGTACGCGGCCGAAGATGCCGACGTGACGCTGCGCCTGCACCGGAACATGCATCCGAAGATCGAGGCCGCGCAAGGGCTGCGCTACGTCTACGAGAAGATCGAGATGCCCGTCTCGGTGGTGCTGCAGAAGATCGAGCGCAATGGCGTGCTGATCGACGCCGACCGCCTCGGCGCGCAGAGCGCGGAACTCGGCCAGCGGCTGATGGACATCGAGCAGGCCGCCTATGCCACGGCGGGGCAGCCATTCAACCTCGGTTCCCCGAAGCAGATCGGCGAGATCCTGTTCAATCAGATGAAGCTTCCCGTGGTCAAGAAGACCGCGAGCGGCGCGCCGTCGACGGACGAAGAGGTCCTGCAGAAGCTCGCGGAAGACTATCCGCTGCCGAAGATCCTGCTCGACTATCGCGGCCTCTCCAAGCTCAAGTCCACCTACACGGACAAGCTGCCGAAGATGGTGAACCCGAACACGGGGCGCGTGCACACGAGCTATGGCCAGGCCACGGCGGTCACGGGGCGGCTCGCCTCGACGGATCCGAACCTGCAGAACATTCCCGTGCGCACCGAGGAAGGCCGCCGCATCCGCGAGGCCTTTATCGCGCCGCCGGGCAGCGTGATCGTGTCGGCCGACTACTCGCAGATCGAACTGCGCATCATGGCCCATATCTCGGGCGACGAGAACCTGCTGCGCGCGTTCGCCAACGGCGAGGACATCCACCGCGCGACCGCGGCGGAGATCTTCAACGTCGAGCGCGAGGCGGTGTCGAGCGAGCAGCGCCGCTACGCCAAGGTCATCAACTTCGGCCTGATCTACGGCATGAGCGCGTTCGGCCTGGCGAGCAATCTCGGCATCGAGCGCGAGGCGGCCAAGCACTATATCGACCGCTACTTCATGCGCTATCCGGGCGTGGCCCGCTACATGGAAGAAACGCGCCAGACCGCGCGTGAACAGGGCTACGTGGAGACCGTGTTCGGCCGGCGCCTGTGGCTGCCCGATATCAACGGCGGCAACGGCCCGCGCCGACAGGCGGCCGAACGCGCGGCCATCAACGCGCCGATGCAGGGCACGGCGGCGGACCTGATCAAGCTGTCGATGATCGCGGTGCAGGACTGGCTCGAGTCCGAGAAGCTCGGCACGCGCCAGATCATGCAGGTCCACGATGAACTCGTGCTCGAAGTCCCCGAGGCCGAGTTCGAGCACGTGAAGGTGAAGCTGCCCGAGCTCATGTGCACGGTGGCCGAACTGCGCGTGCCGCTGGTCGCCGAGGTGGGCCACGGCGCCAACTGGGAGGAGGCGCACTGAAGAGGCTGTACTGAAGAGGCTGCACCGAGGACGCCGCGACGCGTACCGAGGTGTGCAGGCGAATGCAGGAAAATACCCTCATTCGCCGTATGGTCTGTACCCGTCCAGTGCCCCCGCGCACTGTGCACCGTGCGGTTTGCGCGCGCGGTCTAGTATGGAACACATCGATTGGCAGGCTTGCCCGGTTTGCTGCAATGCAGCAAACTGATAGCAACGAGCCTTGCGCCACCCAGCGCGGCCAACAGTGTTTCCAAAAAGATAACGGGTAGACCCAAATGACCAGTGAGAGAGAAGGCGCGGTACGGCAGGTCCATCGCATCATCGTGGTAGGCGGCGGGGCAGGCGGGCTGGAGCTCGTCACCCGGCTCGGCGACAAGCTGGGCAAATCGGGCGCGGCGCAGGTGATCCTCGTCGACCGCTCGCCCACGCATATCTGGAAGCCCCTGCTGCATGAAGTGGCGGCGGGCAGCATGGATCCGAATACCCACCAGCTCGAGTACGTCGCGCAGGCGCGCTGGCACAACTTCGAATTCCAGCAAGGTGAACTGACCGGCATCGATCGTGCGCGCAAGACGATTTCCGTGGCGGCGTGCGTCGATCTCGAAGGCGACGAACTGCTGCCCGCGCGCGAGCTTGCCTATGACACGCTCGTGCTGGCCATCGGCTGCGTCACGCATTTCTTCGGCGTGCCCGGCGCGGCCGAGAACGCGATCGCGCTCGATACGGTCGATCAGGCCGAGCGGTTCCGCCGGCGTCTGATTGCCGCGTGCGTGCGCGCGCAGAACGGCCGCGGGCGCGTCGGCGCGGATGGCCGGCCACGCATCGATATCGCGATCATCGGGGCAGGCGCCACCGGCGTCGAGTTGTCGGCCGAGTTGCGCAACACCGCGCATGTGCTCAACGCCTACGGGCTGCATCAGCTCGATCCGCGCCGCGATATCCATATCAACGTGATCGAGGCCGGTCCGCGCATTCTGCCGGCGCTGTCGGAACGCGTCTCCGCCGAAACCACCAAGCTGCTGCGCAAGCTCGACGTCGGCGTGCTGACCGCCGAACGCGTGACCGAGGTCACGCCCGACGCGGTGCTGACCGCGAGCGGCAAGCGGATCGACGCGGACCTCACCGTGTGGGCGGCCGGCATTACGGCGCCCGCGGTGCTCAAGACGCTGGACCTGCCGGTCAGCCGCATGGGGCAGATCGTGGTCGGGCCGACGCTGCAAAGCGAGACCGATCCGGACATCTTTGCGTTCGGCGACTGCGCTAGCTGCCCGTGGCCCGAGCAGCAGACCACGGTCCCGCCGCGCGCGCAGGCGGCGCACCAGCAGGCCACGTTCCTCTACGACGCCATTCGCGCGCGCCTCGACGGCCGGCCGCTGCCGAAATTCCAGTTCAAGGACTTCGGCTCGCTCGTGTCGCTCGGGCACTTCAGCGCGGTGGGCAGCCTGATGGGCGGGCTGATCGGCGGCTCGATGTTTATCGAGGGGCTGATGGCACGCGTCATGTACACCTCGCTGTACCGGATGCACGTGCTGGCGCTGCACGGCGCGCTGCGCATGGGGCTGGATACCGTGACGCACTGGCTGCGCAGCAAGACGAATCCGCGCGTGAAGCTGCACTGATCGGCGTGTGCACGGGGCGGCATGTTTTCCCCTAGAATCAGCGGCGCTGCCCTGATTCCCGGAGAAACCGCATGTTCAAACCCGAAGTGGAAAGCCTCGTGCCCGGCCAGACGTTCGATCGCCGCGCGTTCGTCAAGACCGCGCTGGGCTCGGCGTTCGCCGCCGCCGCGCTGCCCGTCACCGCGCAAACGATCAAGACCGACTTCGCCGGCCTGACCGCCGGCGAGGTCACCGTGTCCTCCAACGGCTTCAACATGCCGGTCTATCGCGCCCAGCCCGAAGGCAAGTCGAACCTGCCCGTCGTGCTGGTCATCAGCGAGATCTTCGGCGTGCACGAGCATATCGCCGATATCTGCCGCCGCTTCGCGAAGCTCGGCTACCTGGCGGTCGCGCCGGAGCTGTTCGCGCGCCAGGGCGACCCGTCCAGCTTCGGCACGATCCAGGAACTGCAGACCAACATCATCGGCAAGGTGCCCGACGCGCAGGTCATCGGCGACCTCGACGCGCTCGTGGACTGGGCCGGCAAGAACGGCGGCGACCTCAACCGGCTCGGCATCACGGGCTTCTGCTGGGGCGGCCGTATCACGTGGCTCTACACGGCGCACAGCAAGCGCATCAAGGCCGGCGTCGCGTGGTACGGCGCGCTGGTCGGCGAACCCACTTCGCTCAAGCCGCGTAACCCCATCGATATCGTCAACGACCTGCACGCGCCCGTGCTCGGCCTGTACGGCGGCAAGGACACCGGCATCACGCAGGAACACGTGGCGAAGATGAAGGCGGCGCTCGCCGCGTCGTCCAACCCGAACGCCAAGGCATCGACGTTCGTGGTCTATCCCGAAGCGGGCCACGCGTTTCACGCCGACTATCGCGCGAGCTATGTCGAGGCCGCGGCGAAGGATGGCTGGCAGCGTTGCCTGGCCTGGTTCAAGGAACACAAGGTTGCGTGACCGTTCGACGAACGGAGGATTGCAATTCGCGCAGACCGTCGTACAATGCGGTCTTCGCGTTTTTGCAACCGTGTTGCGTTAAATCGGGCAGCACGGCCCCGGGGAGTCCATCATCCATTCCACGCTGTTGTATATCCTGCTTGCCGCGCTGATTTCGGGCGTGGGCAGTATTCTCGGAGCGGCGCTGCTGTCCCTGACGGTAGCCTCGCGCGTGGTCGAGCGCATGGTGAGCTTCTCCGTGGGCGTGCTGCTGGCGACCGCGCTGCTGCATTCGCTGCCGGAAGCGTTCGAGTCGGGCGCGGACACGCGCGCGCTGTTCGGCACGCTGCTGGCCGGGCTGCTGGGCTTCTTCCTGCTGGAGAAGCTCTCGCTGCTGCGCCATTCGCATCATCATGAGGGCGATGGCCACCACCATCACCATGGGCACGACCGCGAAGAAGCCGGCCGCAGCGGCATGACGATCCTCGTCGGCGACACGTTCCACAATTTTGCCGACGGCATCGTGATCGCCGCGGCGTTCCTCGCCGACCCGCATATCGGCATCGTGACGGCGCTGGCCATCGCCGCGCACGAGATTCCGCAGGAAGTCGGCGACTTCATCGTGCTGCTCAATGCGGGGTTCTCGAAGGCGCGCGCGTTCGCGTTCAACCTGCTGTCGAGCCTCGCGGCCGTGATCGGCGGCATCGTCGGCTATTTCCTGCTCGACCAGCTGCAGGCGTGGATTCCCTACGTGCTCGTCATCGCGTCGAGCAGCTTCGTCTATATCGCCGTGAGCGACCTGATGCCGCAGATGCAGCGCCGTCCGCGCTGGCGGGAATCGGCGATCCAGGTCGTGCTGGTTGCCGCGGGCATCGCGGCCATCGTGTTCATCACCAACGGCGTGCACGAAAGCCACGCGCACCATCGCCAGCAACAGGGCGCGGCGGCACACTGACGGCCGCCCCCCCAGCCTTCCCCTGGCCGCCCGGCTTCAGTCCGCCGGGCCGGTCGCCACGGGCCGCTTCGGATCGGCGCTCCATTCGCTCCACGATCCCGGGTACAGCGCGGCACCGGTCAGCCCGGCCACCTCCAGCGCCAGCAGGTTGTGGCACGCGGTCACCCCCGAGCCGCACTGCATCACGGTCTCGGCCGGTGGCGTGCCGGCGAACAGCTGGCCGAATTCCTTGCGCAGCGTATCGGCCGATTTGAAATGGCCGTCGGGCCGCAGATTGTCTTTGAAGAACCGATTGATGGCGCCCGGGATATGGCCGCCTACCGGGTCGATCGTTTCGTTCTCGCCGCGGAAGCGGTCCGGTGCGCGCGCATCGACGACGAGGCGCGTCGGCGCGGTGAGGTTTTCCACGAGCGTGGCGGCATCGACCGTGGGCACGAGCGTCGAGCGCAGCGACAGATTGCCGGCCGCCTCCGGGGCGGGGTCGGGCGTATTCCCCGGCTCCAGCGGCAAGCCCGCGGCGATCCACGCGGCCTTGCCGCCGTCGAGCACGGCACTCGCTTCGTGGCCGATCCATCGCAGCAGCCACCAGAGCCGCGCGGCGTACATCGCCCCCTGCGCGTCGTACGCCACGACCAGCGTGTCGTCGTTGACGCCGAGCGCGCGCAGGCGCGCCGTCAGCAGTTCGGCGTCGGGCAGCGGATGCCGGCCGTTGACGCCGGTCTTCGGGCCGGACAGTTCGTTGTCGAGGTGCAGGTAATACGCGCCGGGCAGGTGGCCCTGGTGATACGCCTCGCGGCCCGCGGTGGGATTGGCGAGGTCGAACGAGCAGTCGATGACGACGATGTCGTGCGTGCCCCTGGCGCGCAGAGATTCGAGTTCGGTAGCGGAAATCAGCGGTGTCGGCATGGATGGACCTGTCGGGAAGTGCGTCCCGTGATCCTACACCCGCTACACCTCCGGATGGACTTCCGCTTCGGGCGACTTGACTGGCGTTGCGGGCGTCGGCTGGGCATCCGTGCTTTCGCCCGCGCGCATCAGCGTGGTGGCGATGCCGCTTGCGATGATCAGCGCCATGCCGAGCCACGATATCCAGTTCAGGCGATCGGACCAGATCAGCATGCCCCACAGGCTCGAGAACACGATGCCCGCGTACTGCAGGTTGGCGGTGAGCAGCGTGTTGCCGCGCTTGTACGCGCGCGTCATCGAGGTCTGGCCCAGCGTGGCGAGGATACCGATCGCCGCCAGCAGTCCCGCGCCGTGCCACGTATGGTGGCTGGTGCCGGCGATCAGCATCCATACGAGGCCCACCACGAGGCCCACCGCCGAGAAATAGAACACGATGCGGCCCTCGGGCTCGCCGAGCTGGCCGAGCTGGCGTACCTCGACGTAGGCGAGCGCCGTGAACACGCCCGAGATCAGGCCGATCAGCCCGCCCGTGAGCTGGTCCTTGCCGACCGACGGCTGCAGCAGGCACAGGACGCCCGCGAACGACAGCAGGATCGCGCCGATCAGCTTGCGGTCCGCGCCGCCCCCCGTGCCCGCGAGCGCCGCGCCGGCGCCCAGGATCAGCGCGATCCACACGGGCGACATGTAGTTCAGCGTCATCGCGGTGGCGAGCGGCAGGTACGTGATGGAGGTGAACCAGAGCAGCAGCGCGGTCACGCCGAAGACGCTGCGCTTGATGTGCATCGCCATCTGCGGCGTGCGGACCGGAATACGCTGGTAGGAGAGCAGCCCCCACATGATCAGCACGCCGATCAGGCTGCGGTAGAAGACGATTTCGCCCGTCGTGTAGAACTCGGATGCCAGCTTGACGCCCACCCCCATTAACGAGAACGCGAAGGCGGCGAACAACATCCAGAGCGATTGCATGACGATGAGAGGCGGGTGAAGGCGGGGCAGCGCGTGATTGTAACAGCGCATGCCCCGGGGCTTCAGCCGGTGTATTGCATCGCGCGCCGGTACCACTCGTGGAAATGCTGCATGCCGTCTTCCATCGGCGACTGGTACGGACCCACTTCGCTCACGCCGCGCTTCATCAGCGCCGCGCGGCCCGCGTCCATGCGTTCGGCGATCTCGTCGTCCTCGATGCAGGTCTCCATGTACGCGGCGCGTTCCGCCTCGACGAACTCGCGCTCGAACAGCGCGATTTCCTCGGGGTAGTAGAACTCCACGACATTGCGCGTCTTGCGCGGACCCAGCGGATGCAGCGACGAGACGACCAGCACGTTGGGGTACCACTCGACCATGATGTTCGGGTAGTACGTGAGCCAGATCGCGCCGTGCTTGGGCAGCTTGCCGTTGTTGAACTGCAACACCGCGTCGTGCCACTTCTGGTACGTCGCGCTGCCCGGGCGCTTGAGCCCGGCGTGCAGGCCGACGGTCTGCACGCTATGCCACTCGCCGAACTCCCATTTGAGGTCGTCGCACGAGACGAAGCTGCCAAGGCCCGGGTGGAACGGCACGACGTGGTAGTCCTCGAGGTAGACCTCGATGAACGTCTTCCAGTTGTAGTCGCACTCGTGGACCTCGACGTGGTCGAGCATGTAACCGTCGAAGTTCAGGTCCTCGGCCACGCCCATGCGCGCGAGATCGGCGCGGACGTCGCGTTCGCCCTCGAACAGCAGCCCGTTCCAGTTCTGGAGCGGCGAGCGGTTCAGGTGCACGCAGGGCTGTTCCGCGAAGTGCGGGGCGCCCAGGAGCTCGCCCTTGAGGTCGTACGTCCAGCGGTGGAGCGGGCAGACGATGTTCTTCGTATTGCCGCGGCCGTTGAGCATGATGGCCTGGCGATGCCGGCACACGTTGGACAGCAGTTCCACGCCACCCGCGTTGCGCACGAGCATGCGGCCTTCGTCCTCGGCGCGCAGCGTATGGAAGTCGCCGACCTCCGGGACCATCAGCGTGTGGCCGACGTACCCTGGGCCCTTCCTGAACAGCAGATCCAGTTCTTGTTGATGCAGCGCTTCGTCGAAATAGACATCCACGGGCAACTGCGAATCAGCCGGCGCCAGCTTGAGCGCGGTGCTGAGATTGGACATTATCCCCACTCCCTATAACAGGCGAAAGCAGTGAACAACCCAACCATCGAAATATGAAAATCGATTTGGGAAACAGGGGTCAGACGCCACTCGGCGCAAGGGGTTCCTTCGCGGTTCCGCATGCCGCCGGGGTGGGCCGACGAACCCGGGATTGTACCCAAGGCCAAAAAATTAAGGGACTGATTTTTCTAACTTTTTAGCGAAAATGTCGACCCGGGTCGTCATTTAGTGCCCTAGGGGGCGCATTCGCCAAAAGACGACCCGAGCGCACAAGTCACTTCCATGAACGCATCTGCTGTACTCGTCACACGCGGTTGCGCGATCAAGCGGAAATCGGCCGGTTTGGCGTAGAATCCCCGCTTCCCCTGATCAAGGCCTCTCATGCCAAGAACGACGACCGCTCCGGTCCAGCCCGACGCCCCTGCCTCGTACGAAGCCGCCATGGCCGAACTCGAGACGCTGGTCGCGAGCATGGAATCCGGTGAACTGCCGCTCGAAGCGTCCCTCACGGCGTATCGCCGGGGCGCCGAGCTCGTGCGGTACTGCCAGCAACAGCTGGAGCGCGTCGATGCGCAGGTGCGTGTCCTGGAAGGCGAGGCGCTCAAGCCGCTCGCCGCCGACACGCGCGGCGACAACAATGGCAACGGGGCAGACTTCGAATGACCGATTTTGCAAGCTGGATGCGGGCGCAGGGCGCCCGGACCGAGGCTGCCCTCGACGCGGCGCTTCCCACCACGGACACAATTCCACACACCTTGCATGAAGCCATGCGCTATGCTGTCCTCGGCGGCGGCAAGCGTGTGCGCCCCCTGCTGGTCCACGCCGCGGGCGAAGTATCCGGTGCCACGCCCGAGGCTTGCGATGCCGCGGCCTGCTCGGTGGAGCTGATCCACGCGTACTCGCTGGTCCATGACGATATGCCGTGCATGGACGACGACGACCTGCGCCGCGGCCGTCCGACGGTCCACAAGGCCTACGACGAAGCGACCGCGCTGCTGGTGGGCGACGCGCTGCAGACGCAGGCGTTCCTGGTACTCACGCGGGCGCAGATGCTGGCGGCGGAAGCGCGCATGACGCTGGTGGCCGAGCTGGCGATCGCGTCGGGCTCGGTCGGCATGGCCGGCGGCCAGGCGATCGACCTGCAGAACGTGGGCCTGGCGATGTCTCGCGAGGCGCTGGAAGGCATGCATCGGATGAAGACCGGGGCGCTGCTGCGCGCAAGCGTGCGCATGGGAGCGTTGTGCGGAAACATCGATACGGCCGGTCTGGCCGCATTGGACCGCTATGCGGCCGCGACAGGATTGGCGTTCCAGGTGGTCGACGATATCCTCGACGTCACCGCGGATACCGCCACATTGGGCAAGACCGCTGGCAAGGATGCCGCGAACGACAAACCGACCTATGTGTCGCTGATGGGACTCGACGCCGCGCGCGAGCTGGCGGAGCAGCTGCGCACCACCGCCCACGAGGCGCTGGAAGGCTTTGGCGCACGTGCCGGGCGGCTGGCCGAACTGGCCGACCTGATCGTGCTGCGCCAGAACTGAGTCGCTATTACTGAAGAACAACAAGCCGGACGCGAAGAATCCGGCGGCCGAACGGACATCATGACCTACGCACTGCTCAACAAGATTGACGACCCTGCAGACCTGCGCAAGCTGGATCGACGCCAGCTGGACACGCTGGCCGAAGAACTCCGTGCCTACGTGCTCGAATCGGTCTCCCAGACTGGCGGTCACCTGTCGTCAAACCTCGGCACGGTGGAACTCACCATCGCGCTGCACTACGTGTTCCAGACGCCGTCGGACCGCGTGGTATGGGACGTGGGCCACCAGAGCTATCCGCACAAGATCCTGACGGGCCGCCGCGACCGCATGCATTCGCTGCGCCAGTGGGGCGGCATCTCGGGCTTCCCGCGCCGCTCCGAGAGCGAGTACGACACGTTCGGCACCGCTCACTCGTCCACCTCGATCTCCGCCGCGCTCGGCATGGCCATGGGCGCCCGCACGAAGGGCGAGGATCGCGTGGCGATCGCCGTGATCGGCGACGGTGCGATGACCGCCGGCATGGCCTTCGAGGCCATGAACAACGCGGGCGTGTACAAGGACGTGCCGCTGGTGGTCGTGCTCAACGACAACGACATGTCGATCTCGCCGCCGGTGGGCGCGCTGAACCGCCACCTCGCGCGCCTGATGAGCGGCCAGTTCTACGCGGCCACCAAGAAGGGCATCGAGAAGGTGCTGTCGGTGGCGCCGCCCGTGCTCGAGTTCGCCAAGCGCCTGGAGGAACATGCCAAGGGCATGGTCGTGCCGGCCACGCTGTTCGAGGAATTCGGCTTCGACTACATCGGCCCGATCGACGGTCACGACCTCGAATCGCTGGTGCCGACCATGCAGAACATCCGTCAGCGCGCGCTCGAGGGCCATGGCCCGCAGTTCCTGCACGTGGTGACCAAGAAGGGCCAGGGCTACAAGCTCGCCGAGGCCGATCCGATCCTGTACCACGGCCCGGGCAAGTTCAACCCGGCCGAGGGCATCCGCCCGTCGGGCAAGCCGTCGCGCAAGACGTACACGCAGGTGTTCGGCGACTGGCTGTGCGACATGGCGGCCGCCGACAAGCGCCTGATCGGCGTGACGCCCGCCATGCGCGAGGGGTCGGGCATGGTCGAGTTCGAGAAGCGCTTCCCGGACCGTTACTACGACGTCGGCATTGCCGAGCAGCACGCGGTGACGTTCGCGGGCGGCCTGGCCTGCGAGGGCCTGAAGCCCGTGGTCGCGATCTACTCGACGTTCCTGCAGCGCGGCTATGACCAGCTGATCCACGACGTGGCGCTGCAGAACCTGCCCGTGGTGTTCGCGCTGGACCGCGCCGGTCTGGTCGGCGCCGACGGCGCGACGCACGCGGGGGCCTACGATATTCCGTTCCTGCGCTGCGTGCCGAACATGATGGTGATGACGCCGTCCGACGAGAACGAGTGCCGCCAGCTGCTGAGCACCGCGTTCGCGCAGGACGTGCCGACCGCGGTGCGCTATCCGCGCGGCGCGGGCGTGGGCGCGGCCATTTCGGCCGATCTCGCGACGCTGCCGGTGGGCAAGGGCATCGTCCGCCGCGAAGGCAATGCGCGCGCGGGTCAGCGCGTGGCGTTCCTGGGCTTCGGCTCGATGGTGCATCCCGCGCTCGGTGCGGCCGAGGCGCTGGACGCGACCGTGGCCGACATGCGCTTCGTCAAGCCGCTGGACGTGGAACTGGTGAAGTCGCTGGCCGCGAACCACGATTACCTGGTCACCGTGGAAGAGGGTGCGACGATGGGCGGCGCCGGTGGCGCGGTGCTCGAGGCGCTGGCGGAAGCCGGCATCGAGATTCCGGTGCTGGTGCTGGGCCTGCCCGACAAGTTCATCGACCACGGCGACCCCGCGTTCCTGCTGTCGCAATGCGGCCTCGATGCCGCCGGCATCGAGCGGTCGGTGCGCGAGCGCTTTGCGATCGGGCAGTCGTCGGCGATCAAGGTGGCGACCCGCGTCGCCTGACGCGACGCGTTTCGCGACCCTCCCGCAATACCCGGCGAGCCCGCACACATCGTGCGGGCTTTGTCTTTCCCGGGGCAGGGTTTTGCGATCTCTCGTAGAATCCCGACTTCACTTTTGTGTTCGCAGCTACGGACCCGACCGCGGTCCGTGGTTTCACACTCGTTGCGCGGCGTCGATGGACTGCGAAAACCGCCGCGACCGTAAAGGAAACCCAGATGAATGACATCAATCCCGCCTTCGTCATGCCCGACGTGCAATCGAGCCTGGATACCCGCCAGATTCCGATCGAGCGCGTAGGGGTGCGCGGCGTCCGTTATCCGCTGTCGGTGAAGACGCCGAACGGCGTGGTGGCCACGGTCGGCACGTTCGACCTCGACGTGCGCCTGCCGGCGGACCAGAAGGGGACGCATATGTCGCGCTTTGTGGCACTGCTCGAGGAAGAGCAGGCGCCGCTGGACCTTGGGGGGTTTCGCGCGATGATGGACAGCATGTTGACGCGGCTCGAGGCCGACGCGGGCCGTATCTCGGTGCGTTTCCCGTACTTCATCTCGAAGACCGCGCCCGTGTCGGGCGTGCAGTCGCTGATGGACTACGAGGTCACGCTGACCGCCGAGGCGCGCGACGGCCAGACGCGCGTGTTCCTGACCGCGCTGGTGCCCGTGACGAGCCTGTGCCCGTGCTCGAAGAAGATTTCGCAGTACGGCGCGCACAACCAGCGCTCGCACATCACGATGAAGGTGGAGCTCGCGCAGGAACTGCCGGTGGAAGCGCTGGTGCGGATGGCCGAGGAAGAAGCGTCGTGCGAACTGTGGGGCCTGCTCAAGCGCCCGGACGAGAAGTTCGTGACCGAGCGCGCCTACGAGAACCCGAAGTTCGTGGAAGACCTCGTGCGCGACATCGCCATGCGCCTGAACGCGGACGACCGCATTGCCGCATACACGCTCGAGGCCGAGAACTTCGAATCGATCCACAACCACAGCGCCTACGCGCTGATCGAGCGCGACAAGCGCGTGGCCTGAGCGAGCGGGCCTGGATCAGGCCGGCAGCCTGATATCGGCCAGATCCCAGCGCGGCGTCACGCCGTAATCGTAGTCGTGACGCGCGAGCTGGGGTGCGGCCGATAGCCGCATCGCGCCGGCAAACGCGATCATCGCGCCGTTGTCGGTGCAGAACGCGAGGTCGGGGTAGTAGACCTGCGCACGCCGCGCCTTCGCCATCTGATTGAGCCGTTCGCGCAGCTGGCGGTTCGCGCCGACACCGCCTGCAACCACCAGCCGCTTGTGTCCGGTCTGCTTGAGCGCGGCCATCGACTTGGCCGCGAGCACATCGACGATCGCATCGACGAACGCGCGCGCCAGGTTCGCGCGGTCCTGCTCGCAGGCGTTGCCGAGCTTGCGCGTCTGCGTCAGGACTGCCGTCTTGAGCCCCGCGAACGAGAAATCGAGATTGCCCGAATGCAGCATCGGCCGGGGCAGTTCGAACGCGCCGGGCGTACCGAACTCGGCCAGCCGCGACACTTCCGGGCCGCCCGGGTATCCGAGGCCAAGCAGCTTGGCCGTCTTGTCGAACGCTTCGCCGGCCGCATCGTCGAGCGTCTCTCCAAGCAGCGTGTAATCGCCGACGCCCTTGACCTCCATCAGTTGCGTATGGCCGCCGGAGACCAGCAGCGCGACGAACGGGAACGGCGGCGGCGCATCGGTCAGCAGCGGCGACAGCAGATGGCCTTCCAAATGGTGCACGCCGACCATCGGCACACCGAGCGCAAAGCCCAGCGCATTGGCGACCGAGGCGCCGACCAGCAGCGCGCCGGCGAGCCCGGGCCCCTGCGTGAAGGCGATGGCATCGATATCGGCGCGCGTGCGCCCCGCATCGTCGAGCGTCTGTCGCAGCAGCGGCAGCACGCGGCGGATATGGTCGCGCGAGGCCAGTTCGGGCACGACGCCGCCATAGTCGCGATGCATCGCGATCTGCGAGTGCAAGGCGTGAGAGAGCAGACCTGCCTCGGTGTCGTAGAGGGCGAGGCCGGTTTCGTCACACGAGGATTCGATGCCGAGCACGAGCATGGGATGAATGGCGCCGGAAAAACGGATAAATCGGAAGGGCAGCAGGGTAGCACAGCGGCGCCGGGCATGCCGGACGCTACAATCTGCGCTTCTTTGGATGGGGTAACGATGACTTCAGGCAGGAACGACCGGTTCGACGTGGCGGTGCTTGGCGCGGGCGCGGCCGGCATGATGTGTGCCGCCGTGGCCGGGCAGCGGGGCGCGCGCGTGGTGCTGATCGACCATGCAACGCGCATCGCCGAGAAGATCCGCATCTCCGGCGGCGGCCGCTGCAACTTCACGAACCTGCAGGCGGGTCCCGCCAACTACCTGTCGTCCAACCCGCATTTCAGCCGCTCCGCGCTGGCCCGCTACACGCCGCAGGACTTCCTTGCGCTGATGCGCCGCTACGACATCGGCTGGCACGAGAAGCACCGCGGCCAGCTGTTCTGCAACGAAAGCGCCGAAGACGTAATCGGCATGCTGCGCGCCGAGTGCGACGCGGGCGGCGTGCAGTGGCGCACCGGCTGCGGCATCGAGGAGGTCCGGCGCGAAGGCGACGATTATCTGCTGGTCACCACGCAGGGCACGGTGCGCGCGGGCGCGCTCGTGGTCGCCACGGGCGGACTCTCGATCCCGAAGATCGGCGCCACGGACCTCGGCTACCGCATCGCCCGGCAATTCGGCCTCAAGATCGTGGAAACCCGCCCGGCGCTCGTGCCGCTGACGTTCGATGGCCAGGCGTGGCAGCCATTCGTGCCGCTGGCGGGCGTGTCGATGGAGGTCGATATCGCGACGGGCAGCGGCAAGACCGCCGGCGCGTTCAAGGAGGACCTGCTGTGGACGCACCGGGGGCTCTCGGGCCCGGCCGTGCTGCAGATCTCCAGTTTCTGGCGGCCCGGCACCCCGATCGATATCGACCTGTTCGACGGCGAGGATGCCGCGGAATGGCTGATCGGCCACAAGCGTGGCAGCCGCAAGCATCTGGCGAACCTGCTGGCGGAGCGGCTTCCCTCGCGGCTGGCCGACGCCTGGTGCGCGGCCGCGGGCCTGCCGGGCGCGCAGTCCGTGGCGGATCTCCCCGACAAGGCGCTGCGGCAGCTCGGTGCCGCGCTCAATCGCTGGCAACTGGTGCCATCGGGCACCGAGGGTTACCGGAAAGCCGAGGTGACCATCGGCGGGGTGGACACGCGTGGGCTGTCGTCCACGACCATGATGGCGCGCGAAGTGCCCGGCCTCTACTTTATCGGCGAGGTCGTGGACGTGACGGGCTGGCTCGGTGGATACAACTTCCAGTGGGCGTGGGCCTCGGCCGTGGCGGCCGGGGAGGCGGCGTCCGAGGCGACTGTTGCGTCGCTGGCACGCCAATAGCCGCGTGCCGCCATGCGCGTGCGCCGTCACAGGCCTTGCGCTACAATCGGCGCTTCGTAAAACCGCCGGCCCAGCCGCTAGCAGCACTCGTCGGAACCTCGCCGGTCCTTCTTTTTTGGCCAAATGACTACCATTCGCCTCAAGGAAAACGAACCGTTCGAAGTCGCGATGCGCCGCTTCAAGCGGACCATCGAGAAGACGGGCCTGATCACCGAACTGCGCGCGCGAGAGTTTTACGAGAAGCCCACAGCCGAGCGCAAGCGCAAGAAGGCGGCCGCGGAAAAGCGCCACTACAAGCGCATTCGCAGCCAGATGCTGCCGAAAAAGCTGTACTGATCGCCGGTTTCGCGTCAGCATCGAGGACCCGCTCATGAGGACCCGCCTGGAGCCAGGCTCCGGCGGGTTTTTGCATTTTTCCGGAATTCTGCCATGTCTCTCAAAGCACAGATCAATGATGATATGAAGGCTGCCATGCGCGCCCGCGAAACGGACCGTCTCGGGACGATCCGCCTGCTGCTGGCCGCGATCAAGCAGCGCGAGGTCGACGAGCGCATCGAGCTCGACGACACGGCCGTGACGGCCGTCGTGGAAAAGCTGATCAAGCAGCGCAAGGATTCGATCACGCAGTTCGAGGCCGCAAACCGCCAGGATCTGGCGGACAAGGAGAAGGCCGAGGTCGTGGT
Source organism: Cupriavidus sp. OTU4054 (assembly GCF_038440175.1). Lineage (NCBI taxonomy): Bacteria > Pseudomonadati > Pseudomonadota > Betaproteobacteria > Burkholderiales > Burkholderiaceae > Cupriavidus > Cupriavidus sp. OTU4054. The sequence continues at coordinate 44,599 of NZ_JASATF010000029.1, read as the reverse complement.
GCTGCAGGCCTATATGCCGGCCGCCCTGTCCGATGCCGAGGTCGCCGCGGAAGTGCAGAAGGCCGTCACCGAGACCGGCGCCGCCGGTCCGCAAGACATGGGCAAGGTCATGGGCGTGCTCAAGGGCCGCCTGGCTGGCCGCGCGGACATGACCGCCGTGTCGGGCCTCGTAAAAGCCGCGCTCGCCCCCAAGTAAGGTGGGTCCCGGGCGGGTGCCAGGGCGCGGGCGGATGGCTTCGGCGCGCGATTGCTTCAGAGTGTAATAGTCAGCATGCTTATCGATTTAGCCGGTGGCTTCGCGGAAGTTGCCGGCAGATGCTGACTTTGTCGGGCGGCCCGTTGTCTGTGCACTACAATCCATTGCATCAATGAAACACGGTGACCGGGCGCTGCCCGGTCGAAGTGTTTTTAGCCATCCATTCCAATAATATGGCCGCCGGACTTTCCGGCCGGTCAAGCCATCAGGACGGTCAGTCGGGTGATTCCGCAATCCTTTATTCAGGACCTGCTCAACCGTGTCGACATTGTCGATGTGGTGGGCAAGTATGTGCAGCTGAAAAAGGGCGGCGCCAACTTCATGGGCCTCTGCCCGTTCCATAACGAGAAGTCGCCGTCCTTTACGGTCTCCCCGACCAAGCAGTTCTATCACTGCTTCGGTTGCGGCGCGCATGGCTCGGCCATCGGCTTCCTGATGGAGTATTCGGGCCAGTCCTATCCCGACGCGGTGCGCGAGTTGGCCCAGTCCGTCGGGCTCAGCGTGCCCGAGGAGCGCGATCGCCTGCCGCCCGCCCAGCGCGCGGAGCAGCAGGCGCGCTCCCTCGCGCTCTCCGACGCCATGACGCGCGCCACCGAGTTCTATCGCCGCCAGTTGCGCGGCGCGCAGACGGCCGTGCAGTACCTCAAGGGGCGTGGGCTGACCGGCGAGATTGCCGCGCACTTCGGCCTGGGCTACGCACCGGACGACTGGCAGGGGCTGGAGGCCGTCTTCGGCAGTTTCCGCGACGATGCGATCGCCGGGCCCCTCATCGAGGCGGGCCTGCTGATCGAGAGCAGCGACAAGCGCGATGCCGACGGCAAGCCGCGCCGATATGACCGGTTCCGCGACCGCATCATGTTCCCGATCCGCAATACGAAGGGCGCGGTCATCGGGTTCGGCGGCCGCGTCATCGGCCAGGGCGAGCCAAAGTACCTCAATTCCCCCGAAACGCCGCTCTTCAGCAAGGGCACCGAGCTCTACGGCCTGTTCGAGGCGCGGCACGCGATTCGGGAAACCGGCTACGTTCTCGTGGTCGAAGGCTATATGGACGTGGTGGCGCTCGCGCAACTTGGGTTTGCCAACGCCGTGGCGACGCTGGGTACCGCGTGCACGCCCGTGCATGTGCAGAAGCTTTTGCGCCAGACCGACGCCGTGGTGTTCTCGTTCGACGGCGACGCCGCGGGCCGGCGTGCCGCGCGGCGTGCGCTCGAGGCTTGCCTGCCGCATGTGGCGGACAACAAGACCATCCGGTTTCTCTTTCTGCCGGCCGAGCACGACCCCGATAGCTATGTGCGCGAGCAGGGCACCGATGCCTTTGCCGCGCAGGTGCGCGACGCGATGCCGCTCTCGCGCTTCCTGTTGCAGGTGGCCACGGAAGAGCAGGACCTGCGTCAGGCCGAAGGCCGCGCACGGGCGCAGTTCGAGGCCAAGCCGATGCTGCAGGCAATGCCCGCGGGTGGGCTCCGGCTACAGATTGTCCGTGAACTTGCCGATGCCACGGGTACGACTCCCGCGGAAATCGAGGCGATCTGCGGGCTCGGCAGCGATGCGTCGCGCGTCGGCCGCTATGCGGCGCCGCGCCCGCGAGCCCGCCGGCAGGCCCCCACGGCGCTGGAGCAGCGCGTGGTGCAGTTGCTGATGACGTATCCGTCCCTCGCGGCGCGGCTCGACGGCGATGCGCGGGCGCTGCTGCTGGATAGCGAGCGGCCCGAGTCGGAAGTGCTCGCGCACCTGGTCGCGGCCTGCGAGGGTATCGAGGGGCCCGCGAATTTCGCGGCGTTCAGCGAGCAGCTGGCGCAGTCGCCGTATGCCGAGGTCTATGCCGCGGCGCGGGCGGCCGTGTTGCGGGAGGACATCGAAGAGGAGCCGGCGACACTGGAATTCGATGGCGCCGTCCACAAGTTATTGGCAGAGCCGCTGAAACGCGAACTCGACGCGCTGCAGGCGGCCGTCATCGCCGGCACGGCCGACGAGGCGGACAAGACACGCCTGCGCTGGCTCGTGACCGAGGTTCAGCAGCGACGGCAGATTGGATACAGGGGCCCGCAAGCCGACGACTAAGCGACGACTGAGGCGGCGAAGGCGGTAGTAGCGGTATGGCAAGAGCGGCCCGCGATGGCCAAGCGACAAGCCCCGGGTCCCGGTTTGTCATGCTTAAGCCTTGATTTTTCAGGTGAAAACCATACCTGACAGGAAGCCGGGGGGTAGCGACGTGCTACAATGCCCGGTTTGGATTGCGAAATCTCTCTCCAGTTCTGGCGAAAGTGAGCGTGCCAATGGCAAAGGCCAAAGCAACCGATGTGACTCATAGCCCATCCGGCGAAGAGTCCACCAAAGCTCCCCCAACCGGGAGCGGCAAGGCGTCCGTGAAAGCAACGGCGGCGAAGACTTCGACCGCGACAGTCAGGACGACACAGGCCCGGTCTGCGCCATCAAAGTCCGCCCGTGGTGCTTCCGCACCCGACGAGACCACCGCCGCCAGGAATCGCATATCCGAAAGTAACAAGCCCTCGACTTCGGCACGCGAGAGCAACAGCGCCAATACTAGCGGCAAAAGCGCCGCTGCATCAGTGAAAGGCAAGAGTATCACCGTGGCGAAACAGCAGAATACCGAAGTCGAGAGCAAGCGTGCGGCCAGCGCCAGCACGCGGACAGGCACCGCCCGTAGTGGCGAGGCCGCCGCGGCGCCCAAGGCTCGTGCCGTGACACCCGCACCCGCTGCATCGGAGCATCCTTCCGCGCCGGCCGTCAAGCCGGAGCCGAAGAAGCGTGGCCGGAAACCGAAGGCCGCCGAAGCGCAGCAAGACGACAGCACTACTGAAGACGTGACTGAAGAGTTTGAAAACGATACGCCCGCGGTGACGACCACCGCTGCGCCCAAGACGGAAAAGCAGAAAGCCAAGGACCGCAAGGCCAAGGAAAAGGCGCTGCTGAAGGAGTTCGCCTCGACCCAGCAGGGTACCGAGGAAGAACTCGAACTCCGTCGCCAGAAGCTCAAGGCGCTGATCAAGCTGGGCAAGTCGCGCGGCTACCTGACCTACGCGGAAATCAACGATCACCTGCCGGACGACATGGTCGATTCGGAAACGATCGACACGCTGGTCGCCACGCTGAACGACATCGGTATCGCCGTCTACGAACAGGCGCCGGATGCCGAGACGCTGCTGCTCAACGACAACGCACCGTCCGCCACGAGCGAGGAAGAAGCCGAAGAGGAAGCGGAAGCCGCCCTCTCGACGGTGGACTCCGAGTTCGGCCGTACCACCGACCCCGTCCGCATGTATATGCGCGAGATGGGTACCGTGGAACTGCTGACGCGCGAAGGTGAAATCGAGATTGCCAAGCGGATCGAAGCGGGCCTCAAGGACATGGTCATGGCCATTTCCGCGTGCCCGGTCACGATCTCGGAAATCCTCGCCTACGCGGACCGCGTGCGCAACGACGAGATCAAGATCGACGAGTTCGTCGACGGCCTGATCGACCCGAATGCCGAGGAAGTCCAGGAGTCGGCCGCGAACGCCGCTTCGGCCGCCGAGGACGAGGACATCGAGGCCGACGAGGAAAGCGACGGCGACGAGGACGAGGACGACGACAGCGGTGCTGGCGGCGGTGCCTCCGCGCGCCAGCTCGAAGAGCTCAAGGTTGCCGCGCTCGAGAAGTTCCACGCGATTGCCGACCAGTTCGACAAGATGCGCCGCGCGTTCGAGAAGGAAGGCTACAAGTCCAAGCCTTACGTGAAGGCGCAGGAAGCCATTCAGGCCGAACTGATGGGCATCCGCTTTACCGCGCGTAACGTCGAGCGTCTGTGCGACACGCTGCGTGGCCAGGTGGACGAGGTGCGCAAGCTGGAACGCGCGATCCTGAACATCGTGGTCGACAAGTGCGGCATGCCGCGTTCGGAATTCGTGCAGCGTTTCCCGGGCAACGAGACGAACCTGGACTGGATCCAGACCATCGTGGCCGACAACAAGGGCTACAGCCAGATCGTCGAGCGCAACGTGCCGGCCGTGCACGAACTGCAGCAGAAGCTGATCGACCTGCAGGCCCGCGTGGTGCTGCCGCTGAAGGAACTGAAGGACGTCAACCGCAAGATGTCGGAAGGCGAGAAGCGCGCGCGTGAAGCCAAGCGCGAGATGACCGAGGCCAACCTGCGCCTTGTGATCTCGATCGCCAAGAAGTACACGAACCGCGGTCTGCAGTTCCTCGACCTGATTCAGGAAGGCAACATCGGCCTGATGAAGGCCGTGGACAAGTTCGAATACCGTCGCGGCTACAAGTTCTCCACGTACGCCACGTGGTGGATTCGCCAGGCCATCACGCGTTCGATCGCCGATCAGGCGCGCACCATCCGTATTCCGGTGCACATGATCGAGACGATCAACAAGATGAACCGCATCTCGCGTCAGATCCTGCAGGAAACCGGCAACGAGCCGGATCCGGCAACGCTGGCCGAGAAGATGGAGATGCCGGAAGACAAGATCCGCAAGATCATGAAGATCGCGAAGGAACCGATCTCCATGGAAACGCCGATCGGTGACGACGACGACTCGCATCTGGGCGACTTCATCGAGGACACGAACACGCTGGCCCCGGCCGAGGCCGCGCTCCATGGTTCCATGCGCGATGTCGTGAAGGACGTGCTGGACTCGCTGACGCCGCGCGAAGCCAAGGTGCTGCGCATGCGCTTCGGTATCGAAATGAGCACGGACCACACGCTGGAAGAAGTCGGCAAGCAGTTCGACGTCACGCGTGAACGGATCCGCCAGATCGAGGCCAAGGCCCTGCGCAAGCTGCGCCACCCGAGCCGCTCCGACAAGCTGAAGAGCTTCCTGGAAGGCAACTAAGCCCTTCCAAGGGCCTCTAGCTCATGCCTGGTTAGAGCAGCGGACTCATAATCCGTTGGTGCCGTGTTCGACTCACGGGAGGCCCACCAACTTACCGCAGTACGAAAAAGGGACTACGAGAAATCGTAGTCCCTTTTTTTTCGTCCGTGCGCAGCGTTGGTTATCGGACGACCGTCTTGCCCGCGGGTTTGGCGTGCGGTTCGCCTTCGCTCTGCTGGACCCAATATCCCAGCGCCATGAACACGCTGCCGCCGACGAGGTTGCCCAGCGTGACGAAGACCAGGTTGTGGATGGCGCCGGCCAGCGTGATGGTGTCCGGGTGCGGGCCGAGCAGGGCCAGCGAGAAGACGAACATGTTGGCGACGCTGTGTTCGAACCCGCCGGCCACGAATGCGAAGATGGGCCAGAAGATCATCGCGAGCTTCGTGCTGTCGCTCTGGGTTCTGGCCACCATCCATACCGCGAGGCAGACCAGCCAGTTGCAGAGCACGCCCTTGGCGAACAGTTCCAGCGGTGCTCCGCTCATCTTGGCGTGGGCCACCTTGAAGAACGCGTCGGCGCCGTCGGTCAGCATCACGCCGCCGCCGGCCGCGTGCACGATTGCCGCGAGGAGCGCGGCGCCGATGAGGTTGCCGGTCCAGCTCATGGACCAGACCGTGATGGTGCCGCGGATATCGGTCGTGCCGCGCAGGTTAGCCAGCGGCATCACCATGGCCGTGGACGTGAACAGCTCCGCGCCCGCGAAGATGACGATGGTCAGCGCCGACGCGAAGACGGCGCCCGCGATCAGCCGGGCATAGGCCGGATCGACGTGCGAGGAAACGGAGAACATCAGGATGTCGCCGAAGCCGATATAGGCGCCGGCCATCATGGCGCCGACGAGATAGGCGAACGGTGCCAGCCGGGCCTTCGACGCCTTGTGGGCGCCGGTCTCGGCAAGCTGCTGGATGGTGTCTTGATACATGGCGAGGAGGGGGGGCGATGGAGCAGGGGGCGATGGCTTCCGGCGGCGCATTGCATAGGCCGCGTGTGAGCAATGATAGTCCTGCGACTGCGGGAAAACCCTGATATTCCCGCGCCGCGCCACTGTACCCTTCGCGTGGGCGTAACTTTGTGTCCCCCGCTTCGGTGCAGCCCCGCGAAAGCGAAACGGTTTTATTTTTCGCACGCTGCATCCAAATGGCCCGCTCGTGTGTAGAGCTAGTGCAACCCCATGGTTGCGACAGCCAACATCACCTCGAGGGAGCGTCGTCATGAAACGAATGCTGTTGCTTACCATCCTGGGCTCCGCGGCATTGACCGCGTGTTCGTCGAACAAGCCCATGATGACCAGTACCGCCGCACAACCCAATGCCGTGGCGGAACCGATCCGCGTGCCGGCCGGCCACGCCATGGTCATGCAGACGGTCGGCGCGGGGCAATTGCTCTACGAGTGCAAGCTGAAAGCGAACACCACGGACGCCCATGAATGGACGTTCGTCGGACCGACGGCGACGCTGATGGATCGCAGCGGCAAGACTGTCGGCAAATACTATGGCCCACCGGCCACCTGGGAATCCCTCGATGGGTCGAAAGTCACCGCCACGCAGGTCGCCGTCTCTCCCGCCGGCGCCGGCAATATTCCGCATCAGCTAGTCAAGGCCAACCCCGCGCAGGGGAGTGGGAGCATGTCCGGTGTCACGTATATCCAGCGCGTGGCGACCAAGGGCGGCGCGGCGCCGGGGACGCCGTGCTCCGGTAGCAACGCGGGGGCCAGGCAAACGGTAGAGTATCAGGCGGACTATCTGTTCTGGAAAGCCTCCGCATCGTGACGGGAGGGCAGCGTCAAACGCCTGTTGGCGCGATATGATCGTTGGCAGATCCGGTCCGGGGCATCCGCCCCGGGACGTTCGCGTTGCGCGGGAGGCGCTGTCTTGAACGATTCCATGTCGGCCATGCAGGATGTGTTCGTCCGAGACGTCTTCGACTATGCGGGCGCGATCGCGGGCTGCGCCGCGCGCGATGCGGAGGCATTGCGCCGTCTCTACGATCATGCGTCGCCATATCTGCTCGGCGTCGCGCTACGCATCGTGCGCGACCGCCAGACGGCGGAGGATGTCCTGCACGACGCGTTCGTGAAGATCTGGACGGCCGCGGAAAGCTATGACGATGCGCGCGGTGCCGCGCGCGGCTGGCTGTTCAGCATCGTCCGGCATGAAGCGCTCAACGTCGTGCGGGGCCGCCTGAGGGTGGTGACGCCCGACGACGAGGCCGCGGAAGCGATCGATGCGGAGGCGTCTTACGCGGCCTCGGTCGGCCGCGCGGACGCCGGGGAGACGCGCGTGCTGATGGGCCGCCTGAACGATTGCCTCGAACACCTCGACGAGCCGCGGCGCAACAGCCTGATGTACGCGTATCTGGACGGGTGCTCCCATAGTGAAATCGCCGCGCGCCTCGGTGCGCCGCTTGGCAGCGTCAAGGCATGGATTCGCCGCGGGCTGCAGGCATTAAGGGAGTGCATGCAATGAGCGCCGGCCCGCCAGATTCGAACCACAATGCGCCCGACGGCGGCCACGACGGCCACGACGACGAGATCGATCGTCTCGCGGGCGAGTACGTGCTGGGCACGCTGTCCGATGCCAGCCGGCAGGGCGTGGTGCGCCGCATGGCCACCGATGCGCAGCTGGCCGCGCGCGTGCAGGTATGGGAAGCAAGGCTGCATCCGATGACGGCGCTCGTGGAGCCGGTGCAGCCGGATGCCGCGACGTGGCCGCGTATCGAGGAAACGATTGCCGAGCGTGTCGGCTACCGAGTGCCACCGCCAGTGCGTGCCGACCGGGGGCGGCCGCGCTGGTGGGAGGCACTGCCCGTGTGGCGCGGCTTCGCGCTCGGGGCGTCCGCCTGCGCGGTCGTGCTGGCGGTGCTGCTCGGCCGGCAGATCCTGCAGCCGCCACCGGCGCCACGCTATGTGGTGGTGCTTGCGGAACCGCGCGACAAGACGCCGGGCTGGCTGATCCAGGCGAGTACCTCGCAGAAGATCACGCTGATTCCGCTCGGCGCGCAAGCCGCGCCGCCCGATCGCGCGCTGCAGTTCTGGACCAAGGGCGATGACTGGACGGGACCGGTATCGCTGGGTCTCGTGCAGCCGGGGCAGCGCGTGGAAATTCCGTTGGACAAGCTTCCGGCGCTACAACCGAACCAGTTGTTCGAAATCACGCTCGAGCCCGCGACGGGCTCGCCGATCGGCCGGCCGACGGGACCGATTCTTTATATCGGCCGCGCGCTGAAGGTCAGTTAGTCGGCGCCACCCTAATCCGCGCCACCCTAATCCGCGCCACCCTAGTCCGCGCCACCATGTGCGCGGCTCTTGGCCAGGTAGACCTCGTGCAGCGTGATCTTGCGCACTTCGGCCTGGCTCGTGCCGATATGCGTGCGCAGCAGACGCGTGGCTTCGTCGGCACGGTGCGCGAGGATCGCGCGGAGGATGGCGCCGTGCTCGTCGTAGGTGGCATCGACGCGCGCCTGGCGCGTAAAGTCCAGGCGCCGCACGATGCGGATGCGTTCGGTGACTTCGCGATGCACGCGCGCCATTTCCGTGTTGCCGGCCACGTCGAGTAACGCGCAGTGGAACGCCTCGTCGAGTTCCCCGACATGGGCGAGGTCCGACAGGCGATGCTCGGGCGCGACGAGCCAGATCGCGGCGAGTTCGGCGAGCGCGGTGTCCATGGTCTCGCGATCCATGGTGCACACGCGGCGCACAGCTTCCGTTTCCAGCAGCATGCGCAGTTCGTAGAGCTCGTCGAGCTTGCTGAAGTCGAAGGGCAGCACGCGCCAGCCCGCGCGGAAGCTCACGTCGACGAAACCCTCCTGCTTGAGTCGGAACAGCGCCTGCCGCACGGGTGTGCGGGACACGTGCAGGCGCTCGCAGACCTCCGCCTCGGTGAAGCGGTCGCCCGGAATCAGGCGGAAGTCCGCGATATCGCGCTTGAGCAGGGCATAGACGCTGTCCGCGCGCGAGGTGCGTACATCGTCCGGCAGCACGCGATCGTCGGTCAGGGTGGCGTCGGTCATGATTGACTCGGTGAATGTCGCATCAGTGTACGCCGATTGTCTTCAACGTCTGACCTCGCGCTGGAAGATCTCGAGGCTCTGCCGCTTGGCCGCGACGAAGCTTGCCTGCGACAACGTTTCCACCGTGCGCGGCCGCGCGTCGGTGTAGTCGAGAATCTCGGCGACGCGGGTCGGACGCTTGGTCAGCAGCAGGATCTGGTCGGCGAGGTACACGGCCTCTTCGAGGTCGTGCGAGACCAGCAGCATCGTGGTACCGGTCTGCATGAACACTTCCTGCAGCTTCTCGCGGATAAACAGCGTCATCTCGAAGTCGAGCGCCGAGAACGGTTCGTCGAGGAAGAGCACCTCGGGACGCGGCGCGAGCGCGCGCATGATCGACGCGGTCTGCTGCTGGCCGCCCGAGAGTTCATACGGGTAGCGGTGCAGATCGAACTTGACGTCGAACGATGCGACGAGCTCCGCCACGCGGCGATCGACCTCGGCCTTGCTGCGGCCTTCGAGCAGCAGCGGGTAGGCGATATTGTCGATCGTGCGCATCCACGGGAACATCGCCTCGCGATAGTTCTGGAACACGTAGCCGATACGCGTGTCCTTGAGCGACTTGCCGTCGAACAGGATCTCGCCGCGATCGATCGGGATCAGGCCCGCGATCATATTGATCAGCGTGCTCTTGCCGCAGCCGTTGGGGCCGAACACCGAGACGATCTTGCCCTTGGGAATGTCGAGATCGAAGTTCTCGTAGAGCGGCCAGCCGGCAAAGTATTTGGTCAGGCCGCGAATGGTGATGTGCGTGCCCGGAGGGCCCGGACGGAACACGGGTGGCGGGACGTCGGCGTGACGGGCGGGCGTGATGACGGCACTCATGATTTACCTTCCGCTCCAGTGGACGATGCGTCGTTCGATCAGCATGAACACGATGTTGAGGACATAGCCCAGTGCACCGGCGGCGAGGATGGCCGCGTACATGGTCTTGACGTTGAGCACCTGCTGCGCGTCGATGATCGCGTGGCCGAGGCCGTTCTCGGAGCCGATGAACATCTCGGCGACGATCACGATCACGAGCGCCATCGACACCGCGGAGCGCAGGCCCACGAAGCTCGGCTGCAGGCTTTCCCAGATAAGCACGTCGCGGAAGATGCGCCAGCGCGAGGCGCCCATCACGCGCGCGGCCATCACGCGCTGCTTGCGGGCGTTGATCACGCCGTACGCGCTGTTGAACACGACGATCAGCACGGCGCCGAACGCGGCGATGGCGATCTTGTTGATATCGGTCACGCCGAAGATCAGCAGAAACAGCGGAATCAGCGCGGAGGAGGGCGTCGAACGGAAGAAGTCGATCAGGAACTCGACGCTGCGGTACGCGCGCTCGTTGCTGCCGAGCAGCACGCCGAGCGGCATGCCGATGACCGCCGCGATGGCGAACGCCTGCAGCGTGCGCGAGACCGTGACAAGAAAGTCGGTCAGCAGCGCGCCGCCGGCCAGCCCGCTCGCGAGCGCAGCGATCGTGTCGATGGGGCTCGGCAGCAGGATCGCCTTGATCCAGCCGAGCCGCACCACCACGTCCCAGACGATGAACAGCGCGATCGGTCCCACGAACGGCAGCAGCCGTTCCGAGAACGGACGCCGCGGCGCGGCATCCTGCGACGCGGGCGGTGCCCATCCCGGGGCGGTTGCCGCGGCGGCCGTGGCCGCGCCCGGCGATTCGGTGCGTGATAGCTCGCCCATGATCGTTACCCCTTGTAGAGCATCGCGTTGACGTCGACCTTGCGCGAGAAGATGCCCTTCTCGGAGAACAGGTCGTAGAACTTCTGGAAGTAGGCCGCGTCGCTGGCCTTGAATTCGTCGTAGAACACGTAATCGGACATCGGCACCTCCGCGGTCAGGTCGCCCTCGATCGCGGTGTAGCCCTTGAGGTACGGACGCGCTTCCTGCGGCGACTGCTTGACGAGCGCGACACCGCGGCGATACGCGGTCATATAGCGCGTGGCGACATCCTTGTTCTTGCCGATGAGTTCCGACGTGAGGCTCGCGGAGCCGCCATGCCACGGGGCCATCGGGTCGCCGAGGATATAGCGCGCGACCACGCCCGCTTCGATCGTGCGCGTGAGGCCCTTGAGGCGGCCCACGGTGCCCGTGGGTTCGAGCGTGTAGACGCCGTCGATCTGGCCCGACGCGAGCGCGGCCACGTGCTGGCCGATCGGCAGTTCGGTCACGGTCATCTTGCCGGCGCCCGCGCGCTCCAGAATGGTCTTGGCGAGCGTGACGTTCTGCACGCCGGGGCCGCAGGCCACGCGCTTGCCCTTGAGGTCGGCCACGGTCTTGATCGGGCTGTCCTTGGCGACGACGATTTCTTCGAGCACGTACTTCGCGTTGGTCGGATTGGTGCAGAAGATCTTGAGCAGGCCCGGCTGTGCGATCTCGCCGAGAGCCAGCGCCGCCGACGCGGTGCCGCTGGCGCTGCCGTCGCAGCGGCCGGACAGGATCGCCTCGATGACCTGCTGCGCGCTGGCGAACTTCAGCGGTTCCACGTCGAGGCCCGCTTCCTTGAAGTACCCCTTCTCGATCGCCGCGAAGAACGGCAGCCCCGATGCCACGGGCCAGAAGCCGATACGCAGCTTGGACGACCCTTGGGCGCGCACGAAGGCCGGGGCGGCGAGCGTGGCCACGGCGGCGCCGGTGGCTTTCAGCACGCGGCGGCGCGTGGCCGATGCAGGCGTGGCGGAAGCGGGGGTGGCGGAGAGGGGCGACTTGGGCATCGAGGCTTCCTTATTGGGCAGGCGAAGGTTGGGAGAGGAAAATATCCATTCTTGAATCCAAGATTCGCAAGGGGCGTGCCAAGCCAGGCGCGAGCGCCCTCGGGCGACGCGAAGTCGTTGATAAGTAAGGGAATAGAGACCAGGGAATGGAGGTCAGGGCGGGGCGGGCGCGCGCCGCTGGCCCGATGCGCCGCGCCCGACTCCGGTGCGTGCCGCACCGCGCGCGCACCATATTGGCCGGTGCTAGCCGACTTTCAGCACGCGCTGCCGGTTGGCGTGGAACTCCATGCCTTCGCGCACGAGCCACGCCTGCACCTCGGCCACCTGGCTCGCCTGCGCGTGCGTGCTCACGAAGTGATAGGACGCATTGCTGCGCGCGTGAATGCCGAACAGATCGACAAGCCGGCCCGCCGCGATCTCTTCCAGCACGAGCGCCGAGCGTCCCATCGCCACGCCTTGTCCGGCCAGCGCGGCGTTGACGGCCAGCTGCGACAGGTTGAAGCGCTGCCCATGCCCGGCCGCATCGTCGAGTTCGAGGCCCGCATGGCGCAGCCAGCATTGCCACTCGTCGAACTCGCCGGCGCCGTCCCACGGACTGACGTCGTGCAGCAGCATGCCGGCGCGCAGGCCCGACGGGCTGCGCAGTTCGGGATGCGCGGCGACGTAGGCCGGGCTGGCCACGGGCAGCAGCCATTCTTCCAGGAACATCGTCGCGGCAAGTTCCTGATAGCCGCCCGGATCGAAGCGAATGGCGGCCTCGGTGCCGTCGCGCGCCATGCGCGAGGGGTCCAGCGCGTGGAATTCGCCGTAGACGCGCAGGCCGACATCGGGATGCTGGCGGAAGAAATGCCCGAGCCGCGGCGTCAGCCAGACCATGGCGAACGACGGCGAGCACGAGAGCGATACCGCGCCCCGTTCGCGCGGGCGGCGCAGTTGCGTGAGCGTGCCTTCGATCGCCTGGAACGACTCGCGCAGCACGAAGCGCAGCCGCTCGCCCTCGGGCGTCAGCACCAGCGCGCGCGGCGTGCGCAGGAACAGCGGCCGGTCGAGCCATTGTTCGAGCTGCTTCACCTGCTGGCTGACGGCGCCCTGCGTCACGCAGAGCTCGCCGGCGGCCTGCGTGAAGTTGCAGTGGCGCGCGGCTGCCTCAAAACAGCGCAGCCAGCCCAATAATGAGGCGGACAGGACGTTAGCCATTAGTCAGACTAATACATAGATCAGTACAAATGGTTTGTGGAGGCCGTGCCATCGGGACAAGAATAGATCCATCGCAACACGCTTTTCGCCGCTTCACACGGCTTCCGCTGACGGAAATTACACGATGACAACAGAGACAATTTCGCCAGAACCCACGCTGCTGGAGGATCTGCGCGCGGCGCGGCCCCTGCTGTGGACCAATCCCGCGCGCAGCGATGCCGCCGAGGTCCAGACCGTCGTGGACGGGCGTGCCATTAGTCTAGCTGATTCCCAGGCGGCTCAGGACCGCTTCCTGCGCTTTGCGCCGCTGCTCGCGCAGCTGTTTCCGGAACTGCGGGAAACCGGCGGCCGCATCGAGTCGGGCCTGCACCGCGTGTCCGCGATGCAGCGCGCGCTCGGCATCGAGCCCGCGCAGGGCGCGCTGTGGGTCAAGGCCGATCATGGCCTGCCGGTGGCCGGTTCGATCAAGGCGCGCGGTGGCATTCACGAGGTGCTCGAGTTCGCCGAGTCGCTCGCGCTCAAGAACGGGCTGGTGACGCGCCAGAGCGACTACACCGTCCTGGGGCAGGCTCCCGCCCGCGAACTGTTCGCGCGCTATGAAGTTGCCGTGGGTTCCACCGGCAATCTCGGCCTGAGCATCGGCGTGATGGCCGCCGCGCTGGGCTTCCGCGCCACGGTGCATATGTCGGCGGACGCCAAGGAATGGAAGAAGGCGCGTCTGCGTGCGCGCGGCGTCAACGTGGTCGAGCATGAAGGGGATTACGCCGAGGCCGTGGCCGCCGGGCGCCGCCAGGCCGAGCAGGACCCGTATTGCTACTTCGTCGATGACGAGCGTTCGCTGTCGCTGATGCTCGGCTACAGCGCCGCCGCCTTGCATCTGCGCGACCAGTTCGACGCGGCGGGGATCGTCGTCGATGCCGCGCATCCGCTGTTCGTGTACCTGCCCTGCGGCGTCGGTGGCGCGCCGGCCGGTATCGCGTTCGGCCTGCGTCAGATCTACGGCCCCCACGTGCATGCGTTCTTCGCCGAGCCCACGCAGTCGCCATGCTTCTTCGTGGAGATGCTGTCGCCGGGCAAGTCCGTATACGACTACGGCCTCGACAACCGCACCGAGGCCGACGGCCTTGCGGTGCCGCGCGCGTCCGAACTCGCGGCCGAGGCCATGACGCCGATGCTTGCGGGCGGCTACACGGTGGCCGACGACACCCTGTTCCTCGATCTGCATCGCCTGCGCGTGAGCGAAGGCATGCACGTCGAACCGTCGGCGGCGGCCGGTTTCAGCGGCCCGGACATGTTGCTGCACAGCGCGGCGGGCCGGAAATGGCTGCGGGAAACGGGCCTTGGCGACGCGTTGCCGAACGCGACGCATCTGGTATGGACCACCGGCGGACTGTTCGTGCCGCCCGAGGCCTATGCGGCCTTTGCCGAACGCGGCGCCGCCATCGCGGTGCGCGCGAATGACGATATCCCGCCGCGGGCACCCGAATAACGGGCAACCCGCGGCATCTCAGAACCGTTCTGAACTGTTAGACCCTTGCGGAGAATCACCATGACTCGTACCCCCATGATTTCTGGCGGCTTCGTCCTTGCCGCGCGTGTGGCCGTCGCGTGCGGCGCCGCGCTGATCGCCGGCAGCGCGCTGGCGCAGGCGTATCCGTCGAAGCCGATCCAGCTGGTGATTCCGTTCCCGCCCGGCGGCGCGACCGACGTGATCGGCCGCCTCGTCGGCAAGAAGCTCGGCGAGAAGCTCGGCCAGTCCGTGGTCATCGACAACCGTCCCGGCGCGGGCACGATCGTCGGCGCGGGCTTCGCGGCCAAGGCCGCGCCCGATGGCTATACGCTGTTCCTGAGCTCGGGCACCACGTTCACGGTGAACCCCGCCATTCATCCGAAGCTGCCGTACGACCCGGTGAAGAGCTTCGAGCCGATCGGCCTGACGGGCCGCACGGGCCTGATCCTGCTGGCGAATCGCGACGTGCCCGTCAACGATCTCAAGCAACTGGTCGCGTCGGCGAAGGCCGCGCCGGGCAAGTATTCGTATGGCACGTTCGGTGCCGGCACCACCGCGCAGTTCGCGGGAGAAATGTTGTTCAACCTCGCGGGTATCAAGCTGTTGCACGTGCCATACAAGGGCAGCGCGCCCGCGATGACCGACCTGATCGGTGGCCAGATTCCGTTCACGATCGACACGGTCGCGGCCGCGATTCCGCAGGTGCGCGGCGGCAAAGTCAAGGCGATTGCCGTGACCACGGCCAAGCGTTCGCAGCTGCTGCCGAACGTGCCGACGGTGGCCGAGGCCGGATACCCGGGCATGGATGCCGATACGTGGCTCGCGCTCGTCGCGCCGCGCGGGCTGCCCGCCGACGTGAAGAAGAAGCTCGAGGGCGCGCTGGCGGCCACGATGGCCGATGCCGATACGCGCAAGCAGCTGCTCGACGCGGGCTTCGAGCCGTCGTATGCGGACGGTGCCGCCGTGTCCGCGCTGATCGCGCGCGAGCTGCCGCTGATGCGCGCGACCGCGCAGCGTGCGAACATCACCGCCGATTAATATTGCGAAAACACACTGAGGGAGACAACCCCATGACTACGGACGCCACGCTGGTATCGCGCTCGGCCGTCGAACTGCGCCGGATGATCGGCAGCAAGGAGATCTCGCCGGTCGAGCTGCTCGACGCCTGCATTGCACGCATCGAGGCCGTGAACCCGTTCCTGAACGCGGTGACGGCCACGTGCTTCGATCGTGCGCGGGAAGAAGCGCGGGCCGCCGAGCGCGCGGTGCTTGCGGGCGCGCCGCTGGGCCTGCTGCACGGGCTGCCGCTCGGGGTGAAGGATCTGGAGGCGACGGCCGGCCTGCTGACGACGTACGGCTCGCCGCTGTATCGCGACAACGTGCCCGCCGAGGACAACGTGCTGGTCGCGCGCCTGCGCGCGGCCGGTGCCATCGTGGCCGGCAAGACCAATATCCCCGAGATGGGCGCCGGCGCGAACTCGCGCAATGACGTCTGGGGCGCCACGGGCAACCCGTTCGACCCGCGCCTCAATGCGGGCGGGTCGTCGGGCGGTTCCGCCGCGGCGCTCGCTGCCGATCTGCTGCCCGTGTGCACCGGTTCGGATACCGGCGGTTCGCTGCGCATTCCGGCGGCCAAGTGCGGCGTGGTCGGTTTTCGTCCGTCGCCGGGCGTGGTGCCGAGCTCGCGCAAGCTGCTCGGCTGGACGCCGATCTCGGTGGTCGGCCCGATGGGCCGCACCGTGGCCGACGCGTGCCTGCAACTGGCCGCTTCGGCGGGCGTGTCCGCGTCCGATCCGCTCACGTACGCGCTCGACCCGATGTCGTTCCTCGTCCCGATGCCGATGGATCTGGGCCGCCTGCGCGTGGGCTACACCGAGGACTTCGGCTGCTGCGACGTCGATAACGACATCCGCCGCGTGTTCCGCGAGAAGATCGCCGCGATGCGACACCTGTTCCGCAGCTGCGACGAGGTGAGCGTGGACCTTGGGGACGCGCACAGGTGTTTCGACGTGCTGCGCGCGGAGAGCTTCGTCGCGAGCACGCGCGAGGCCTACGAGCGCGATCCGTCGACGCTCGGTCCCAACACGCGGGCCAACTACGAGATTGGCGCGCGCATGTCGCTCGTGGACAGTTCCTGGGCGCAGAGCGAGCAGACGCGCATCCTTCAGCGCTTCCAGCAGCTCTATCGCGACTACGACGTGATTCTGTCGCCGACCACGCCCGTCTCGCCGTTCCCGTGGACGTCGTTGTATGCGGAGACGATCAACGGCGTGCGTCAGGAGAACTATTACCGCTGGCTCGCGCCGACGTATGTGGTGACGCTGACCACCCACCCGGCGCTGTCGCTGCCTTGCGGGCTCGATCACGCCGGCATGCCGTTCGGCCTGCAGATCGTCGGCGGTTTCCGCCAGGATCGCGAGACGCTCGGCATCGCGCACGCGATGGAACAGGCGTTTGCCACGTCGCCCGCGCTGCGGCGTCCGCTGCCGGACCTCGCGAAGCTCGGGCCTGTGGAGCCGTCGCTCACGTCGATTGTCACGGCACCGCCCGTGCTCGATGCGCGCGTGGGGCAGGGCGTCAGCGCCTCGGCGGTTTAAGCGCCAGCGCTGTCCGCGCGCGCGTCTGTTTTTTGCGACAGCGTGCGCGGACACTAAATCCGGTTTCGTTTTAGCATGCCGTCTGCTTGAATGAGCAAGGGGGCCTCTGCCAATGTCCCCGCATGCCCGCATTCGCCCGCATCGGCGTTGCTTCAGGGGGACCACAAGAATGAAAACCGTCATCCGGCCCGTGGTGGCTGCCTGCGCCCTGTGCGCCCTCGGCGCGGCGCAAGGCGCGCTTGCGCAATCGAGCGTGACGCTCTACGGCATTCTCGATGGCAGCGTGGAGGCGGTTACGCATTCGCCCGGCGGCAACGGCGGCACGGCCGTGCGCGTGGCCTCGGACAATATGTCGTCCAATCGGTGGGGCCTGCGCGGCGTGGAAGATCTGGGCGGGGGCATGCGCGCGCTGTTCACGCTCGAGAGCGGCTTCACCATCGACAATGGCCTGTCCGCGCAGGGCAACCGGCTGTTCGGCCGGATGGCATACGTCGGCCTGCAGAACCAGTTCGGTGCCGTCACGCTCGGCCGGCAGCAGACCGCGATCTACGATCTGTTCGCGGCATTCGATCCGTACGGCGTCCCCGCGCGCTATTCGCTGGTGTCGGTGGATGCCGCGTTCAACGGCCGCGCCGACAATATGGTCAAGTACACCGGCAAGTTCGGCGGACTCACGGCGATCGGCTACTACAGCTTCGGCCGCAACAACGACGGCGAAGTCCCGGGCTCGCCCGAGACGTCGCGCGACGTCGGCGGCGGGCTGGGCTACAACATCGGCAATCTGCAGCTCGGCCTGGCCTACGACCAGTACCAGGGCAATACCGAGGCCACGCGTCAGCGCAATGCCAAGCGGTTTGCGGCCGGGGCCAACTATACGTTCGGGCAGCTCAAGCTGTTTGGCGGCTATCGCTGGCTGCAGGATCAGGGCGCCGACAGCCCGACCGCGACGGGCCTGCGCACCAACCTGTACTGGCTGGGCGCGACGTACAACATCACCGGGGCGATCCAGCTGCTGGGCGGCGTGTATTACACCGATCAGCGCCATGGCAATCAGGATCCGTGGCTGGCGATCGTCGGTGCCGACTATTCGTTCTCCAAGCGCACCGACGTCTATACGAAAGTCGCCTTCGCGCGGAACCGTGGCAACTCGTCGATCGGCGTCGGCGGTGTGGGGACCGCGGTGCCGGACGAAAACCAGACCGCCGTCACCATCGGCGTGCGGCATCGATTCTGATGCGCTAGTCCGCGAGATGGCAGGCGACCCGGTGCGTTGCCGCGTCGTTGTGGAAGACGACTTCGCGCAGGACCGACGCCTCCTCGCGGCAGCGTTGCACCGCGAGCGGGCAGCGTGGATGAAAGCGGCACCCTGATGGCGGCGCGAGCGGGCTCGGCAGTTCGCCTTCGATGACCGGGCGTGTCTCGATGCGCGGTTGCGGGTCTGCGCCCGTACGGACCCCGGGCGCGGCCGCCATCAGCGCGCGCGTGTACGGGTGCCGTGGCGTCTCCCATACCGCGTCGCGCGGACCGGACTCGACGATCTGCCCCAGATACATTACCGCGATGCGGTCCGACATATGCCGCACGACCGACAGATCGTGCGAGATGAACAGATAGGCGATACCGAGCGACGCGCGCAGGTCGAGCAGCAGGTTCAGCACCTGCGCGCGAATGGAGACGTCGAGCGCGGAGACGGCTTCGTCGCAGACGATGAGGTCGGGCGACAGCATCAGCGCGCGCGCGATGGCGACGCGCTGGCGCTGGCCGCCCGATAGCTCGTGGGGCAATCGCGTGGCCATGTCTGTGCGCAGGCCCACACGGTCGAGCATGTCGTGCACGAGCGCGCGCCGTTCGTTCGCGTTGCCGCGCCGGTGCACGATCAGCGGTTCCTCGAGCGCGCGGCCGATGGTCACGCGCGGGTTCAGCGAGGCGGCGGGGTCCTGGAACACCATCTGGATGCGCTCGCGGCCTGTTCGTTGCGCGATGTCTTCGCCATCGAGCAGCACCTCGCCTTCGTCGGCGGGCGTCAGCCGCATGACGACGCGCGCGATGGTCGATTTGCCGCAGCCGCTTTCGCCCACGAGACCGAGCGTCTCGCCGCGCCGGACGTCGAGCGAGACGCGGTCCAGCGCGCGTACGGTGCCGGCGTGAGTACGGTAGTGGCGGGAAACGCCACGTAGGGAGAGAAGGGGGGCGGTCATGCGGCGACCTCCACGTGTGCGTGGGGCGTGCCGACGGTGGCTGGCGCGGGCGGGTGCCATCCCGATGCGTCCCCGTGCGGCGCGGGTCGCTCCGCCGCGTCGCGACTCGGGACGAGCGGCGCGTGGCAGGCCAGTTGGACCGCGCCATGCGCGACAAGCGCCGGGGCCGCCTGCGTGCACTGCGGCCGCGCATGCGCGCAGCGCGGGGCGAACGCGCATCCCGGCGGCATGGCCGACAACGGCGGCACGGTGCCCGGAATCTCGGGCAGGCGGCTGCCGGGCGCCAGCGCATCGATGGCCTGCGAGGCGAGCAGCCCCGCCGTGTACGGATGCGCGGGACGGGCGAGCAGGGCGTCCACGCGGCCCTGTTCCACGATGCGCCCCGCATACATGACGGCGGCCCGATCGGCCGTCTCCGCGACCACGCCGAGATCGTGCGTGATCAGCAGCAGCGCCATGCCCGTCTCGCGCTGCAGCCGCTTGAGCAACGCGAGGATCTGCGCCTGCGTGGTCACGTCTAGCGCGGTGGTCGGTTCATCGGCAATCAGCAGATCGGGCTCGCCCGCCAGCGCGATGGCGATCATCGCGCGCTGGCGCATGCCGCCCGACAGCTGATGCGGAAAGTCCCGCGCGCGCTCGCGCGGCGACGGCATGCGCACCTGCTCGAGCAGCGCGATCGCGCGCGCCTCGGCTGCGGCATGGCTCACCCGGCGATGCAGCCGAATGGCCTCGACGATCTGGTCGCCGATGCGCATGACCGGATTGAGCGCGGACATCGGCTCCTGAAAGATCATGGCAATGCGGTCGCCACGGACCGCGCGCATGCCGGCATCGTCGAGCGCAAGCAGATCGATGCCGTCGAACCACGCCTCGCCCGCGCTCACGCGCGCGCCACGGCGCGGCAGCAGCCGCAGCAGCGAGCAGGCCGTCACCGATTTTCCCGAGCCGCTTTCGCCGACGAGCGCGAGCGTCTCGCCGCGCTCGATGGTCAGCGAGACGTCGCGCACGGCGGTGACGGTGCCAGTAGCGGTATCGAAGTTGGTGCGCAGGCCGCGCACGTCGAGCAATGGCATGGTCATTCCTCTCGCTTACCCATTACGTTGCCGAAGAACGTTGCCGAAGTTGCGGATTGAGCGCGTCGTTGAGCCCTTCGCCAACGAGGTTGAACGCGAGCACGGTCAGCACGATCGCAAGCCCCGGCAGCGCGCAGATGTACCACGCGTCGGCCACCTGTTCGCGCCCGCTGCCGATGATCGTGCCCCAGCTCATGACGTTCGGATCCCCAAGACCGAGGAACGACAGCGAGGCCTCGGTCTGGATCGCGGTGGCGACGGTCAGCGTGGCCATCGCGATCACGGGCGGCAACGCATTGGGCAGGATCTGCGTGACGATGATGCGCGCGTGGCTCATGCCGATCGTCTCCGCCGCCAGCACGAACTCGCGCTCGCGCAGCGACAGGAACTCCGCGCGCACGAGCCGCGCCGTGGATGGCCACGAGACCACGCCGATCGCGAGCACCACGGTCGTGACCGAGGGTTTGAAGATCGCGACGAGCACCACGGCCAGTACGAACTTGGGCACCGTCTGGAACAGTTCGGTCAGCCGCATCAGCGCGGTATCGACGGGCCCGCGGAAGTACCCGCCGATCGCGCCGACGGCAATGCCGAGCGTGGCGGACAGCGCGGTGCTCACGAGCCCGATCAGCAGCGAGACGCGCGCGCCCGACGCAAGCCCCGTGGCCAGGTCGCGGCCCATGAAGTCGGTACCGAGCGGATGCGCGGGATCGTCGCCGGGCCAGAGCATCGGCGATCCGGCCATCTCCCAGGGGTCGCCCGGAAAGATCAGCGGGCCGAACGCGGCAAGCAGCACGATGGCCGCGAGCAGCAGCACGCCGACGGACAGCGTGGGATGCCGCCGCGCGAAGCGCAGGCCCGGCAGCCCGCGGCGGCGGGTGGGTAACGGATGCGCAACGGTACTCATGCACGGCCTCCGGCATGGGCGATCGACACGCGCGGGTCGATCGCCGCGTAAAGCAGGTCCACCAGAATATTGACGACGGTCACGAGCAGCGAGCTCAGCAGCAGAATGCCGAGCAACAGGTTGAAGTCGCGCGCGAGCACGGATTCGAAGGCCAGCCGGCCGAGGCCGGGCCAGCTGAAGACCGACTCGACGAGTACCGCGCCGCTCAGCAGCGAACCGACCTGATAGCCCGCCATCGTCACGAGCGGCAGCAGCGCGTTGCGCAACGCATGAGCCAGCGTCACGCGCACTTCGCCCGCGCCTTTGGCCCGTGCCGTGCGCACGAAGTCCGCGCCGTCGAGCTCGAGCATGGCGGTGCGCACGAGCCGCGCGTAGACCGCGAGGTAGAACGTCGCGAGCGTGCAGGTGGGCATGATCGCGTGGCGCGCCACATCGAGCACGTAGGCGACGCCGCGATGGTTCGCGCCGACATCGGCCATGCCGCCAGACGGCAGCCAGCCGAGCCGCGCGGAGAACAGCACGATGGCCATCAGGCCGAGCCAGAACGTCGGCATCGCATAGGCGACGAGCGCGGTCATCGAGATCAGGCGGTCGGGCCAGCGATGGACCCATACCGCGCTGATCACGCCGAAGGCGATACCGAGCGCGAGGGCCAGCGTCATCGCCAGCGCCATCAGCAGCAGCGTGGCGGGCAGCCGCTGCAGGATCAGGTCGAATACGGGCAGGTTCTGCCGGTAAGAGAAGCCGAGATCGAGCGTCGCCACGTTGCCGAGGTAGTGCACGAGCTGTAGCCAGACCGGCTGGTCCAGGCCGAAGCTCGCGCGCAGTTGCGCCATGGTCTCGGGCGTTGCCGCGCCGGCCTCGCCCGCGAGCACGTCCACGACATCGCCAGGCGCAAGCTGCAGGATGAGGAAGTTGAGCAGCGCGATGCCGATGACGACCGGCACCACCTGCAGCAACCGCCGGCGCAGGAAGACGAGCACGCGCGGTCGCATGGCGTCAGGCCTTCGGCGCGAGCCAGGCGTCCGCGTACGACGCGAACAGGCCATCGCCCTGCGGCGTGGTCTTGTGGAAACGCGCGCTCGACACCGTAACCCACGTCTGCTCGACGAGATCGAGCACCGGCACGTCGTCCTGGACGATTTGCTGCCATGTCTTGATCAGCGCCTTGCGCTTGGCGACGTCCGCTTCGCGGCCCGCGGCTTCCATCACGCGATCGAGCTCGGGGTTCGAATAGCCGGACCCATTGGTCCACGGCGCGCCCTTGATGATGTTCCGGGTCCAGAACAGCCGCTGCACGCCGAGCGTGGGATCGGGCAGGCGATGGAGGCTCGAGATCATCAGGTCGTAATCCTGATCGGTGAACACGCGGCGCAGATAGGTCGCCGTATCGCCGGCGCGCAACTCGACGTCGACCCCCACGCGCGCCAGCGATTGCTTGATGAACTCGGCGGGGCGGCTCGCGGTGACGCCGCCACCGCCGTCGTAGTCGAGCGTGATGCGCAGGCGCTTGCCATCGGCGCCGGGCTTGAGCCCGGCTTCGTCGAGCAGCGCCTTGGCCTTGTTCACGTCTAACGCATATTGTCTGGTCTCGGGCGAGTAGTAGTTGACCACCGACGACGGCACCGGCCCGGTCGCGGGCTTGCCATAGCCGAGGAACACCACCTTGAGCAGCGCGTTGCGGTCGATCGCGTGGGCGAACGCCTGCCGTACGCGCTTGTCCGCGAAGTAAGGCTTGCGCACGTTGAACTGCGTGAGGAAGATTGTGGCGAGGTAGCGGCCATCGTCGAGATTGATGCGGTAGCGCTGCTTGTCCTGAAAGCGTGTGAGATTCGACAGCGGAATGCTCGAGCCGAGCGCGACGTCGAGCTCGCCCGCTTCGAGTGCCACCGTGCGCGCGGCCGCATCGGGGATGAACTTGAACACGACGCCGTCGAGGTAAGGCTGGTCCTTCTGCCAGTAGTTCGGATTGCGCTCGAGCCTCACATGGCTGCCCTTGACCCACTCCCTGAACACGAACGGGCCCGTGCCGACCGGCGCATTGTTGACCGGATTGCTGAGCACGTCCTTGCCTTCGTACAGATGCTTCGGCAGGACCTGCGCACCATACGTGTTGATGTAGTTGATCAGGTAGGGCGCCGGCGACGACAGCCGGATGATGACCGTATGCGGATCGGGCGTGTCCACGGCGGTCACGTTGGCAAAGGCCGCGCGGCCGAACGGATGCAGCGTCTTCCAGACTTCCAGCAGCGTGTAGCGAACGTCCGCGGCGGTGAAATCCTTGCCGTCGTGCCATTTGACGCCCTTGCGCAGATGGAACGTGGTGGTGAGGCCATCGGCCGAGGTCTCCCACGACGTGGCCAGTGCGGGCACCGGCTGCAGGTTCAGGTCGTACGCAACGAGGCCTTCGAGTACCTTGCTCGAGACCTGGCCGATGTTCATCGTCGTGATGAACGCCGACGTGAGTAGCGTGGGCTCGGGCGATACCGCGACGTTGAGCGTGCCGCCGCGAACGGGCTTGACGCTGGATGTCGCGGCTTGCGCGAACGCTTCGGCCGAGAACGGCAGACCAAGGGAGAGCAGGGCGGTACTGGCTAGAAAATCGCGGCGATCCATGATGGGTGAGAGGAGTCGAAGGCAGCCATCGATGGTAGGTGTACGCCGCGCGCGCGCGAACGAAGAATTTGGCGCTTGCTTATCTCGTTTGTGTTGGCGTGCGGTTGGCTCAGTGCACGAAGCCGCCTTTGACGAATCGCACGGGCTCGGCGTCCATCGCGAGGACCAGTGCTGTCAGATCCTGTCTGGCATTAGCGGGTACATCGCCGACCTTGCATAGCAGCTCGGCATCGCCGCCGGGCGCGCCACGCGCGCGCAGCCATCCCTGGCGATCGGCGAGCAACGTCGTGCCACTGGCGCGCGCGAGGGCCGCATCGTCGAGGCCGGCGATCTGCGCGAATACCTGCCATGCCGCCGGCGACACCGCGGTACAGGCCGCGCGAAACTGCTGCACATCGCGCAATGGCCGCGCGTCGCGTGTGACGACGAGGGTCTGGAAGCGCGGATCTTCCAGCGGCAGCGATTCCGGGCGGCCATCGGTCAGCACCACGCGCACGCGCTGCGTGCCGCGCCATGCCGCGAGAGGTTGCGGCGGATCGCCACCGCATTGCACATCGAGGCCAGGCAGCCGCAACGGCACGGGCCAGCTGCCGAACACCGCAGCCCCCGTGCGTGCCGACAGCACGCGCATATAGTCGAGCACGGCCCATGCATCGTCGTCGCCGAGTTCGCCCGCGAAGGCCGGCATGGTGATGGCGCCGCGCGCATCGCGCATGCCGTCGAGCACATGCCAGAACATCTCGCCGTCGAGACGGCGGCCCAGCAGCGGACTCACGATCGTCGGCGGCCAGCGCGACAGCGTGGCGGCGAGCGGCCCTTCTCCGCGGCCGTCCGCGCCATGGCACGCGACGCAGTGCGCGGTGTAGAGCCGCTCGCCACGGGCGATGGCGTCCAGCGAGAAATGCGTGGGACTGGCATGGAAGCTCGTGGGGACGGCGGGGCCGAGCACCAGCGACGCGGCGGGCCACGGCGCCAGCGCCAGTGCCAGCGCGCCCACGGCGAGCACGGGCAGGCGGCGGCGCTTCCACGCAATGGCCAGCAGCAACGCCAGCAGGGCGATGACGATCGCGGCCGCGCACCACAGCAGTTGCCGTGCAAGCCCGAGGTCGATCAGCAGTGTCTCGCCGACGATGCGGTGCGCCCATGGCCATGCGGGCTGGCCGTGGCTGTCACCCGTCAGGCCGAGCGCATGCCACACGCGCAGCAGCCACAGTTGCGCGTGTTCGATGCCCGTCAGCAGGGCGTTGAGCCAGTATTGCGGCGGCGCGGTCATCGCGTCCCGCCGGACGATGACGGCCGGTACCCGGGCTGCGCCGCGCGTACCGGCCGTGCTGGATGCAGGGCCCGCGAATGCCGCGGCTTGTGCAACGTATTACCAGCTGGCATCGAGTCCCAGATGACGCAGTGCCTCGTGGCGCAGTTCGGTCAGCCGCGGGTCGCCGCGATGGCGCGGGTAAGGCAGATCGACGTGCAGCTCGGCCGTGATCCGCGCGGGGCGCTGGCTGAACACGATGACGCGCTGCGCGAGGAACAGCGCCTCCTCGACGTCATGGGTGACGAGCAGCGCGGAGAAGCCCGAGCGCTGCCACAGTTCGACGAGCTCGCTCTGCATCGCCAGGCGCGTCAGCGAGTCCAGCTTGCCCAGCGGTTCGTCTAGCACGAGCAGGCGCGGATCGTTGACGAGCGCACGGGCCAGTGCCACGCGCTGCGCCATGCCGCCCGACAGCTGATGCGGAAAGGCCCGATCGAACGCCTCGAGCCCCACGCGCTTGAGCGCCGCATCGACGCGATGCCGCTGCTGCTTGACGATGCCGCGCGCCTGCAGGCCGAGCGCGACGTTGTCCCACACGCGGCGCCATGGGTAGAGCGTCGGATCCTGGAACACGACGATGCGTGACGGATCGGGCGCGGTGATCGGCGTGCCGTCCTGCAGGATCTCGCCGTCGGCCGGCGTCTCGAGTCCCGCGACGAGCCGCAGCAGCGTCGACTTGCCGCAGCCGCTCGGGCCGAGCAGCGCGACGAATTCGCCGGGGGCGACCGACAAATTCACGCCCTCCAGCACGGGCAGGCGCGCCGCGCCGTCGCCGAACGCGTGGCTGACGTGACGGATGTCGATATGCGCACCAGCGTTCTCCGCGCGTTCCGCGATGGCTACCATTTGACCGTGCCTTTCTGCCACGACAGCGCGCGGTCGCGCACGACGAACAGCAATGTGATCACACCCGAGAACAGCAGCGCCATCACGATCAGCGCCGCATACATGTTGACGTACGAGGCCCAGCCCTGCGCCCACGTCAGATACCAGCCGAGGCCGGACTTCACACCCATCATCTCCGCGGTGACGAGCACCGAGAACGAGGCGCCGAGTCCCATGAACAGGCCGACGAAGACCTGCGGCAGCGCGGCCGGAATGGCCACGCGCAGCACGAGGAACCACCCCGAAGCGCCGAGCGTGCGCGCCACGTCGTAGTAGCTCTTGTTGACGCTCGCGACACCGGACCACGTCAGCACCGCCACCGGAAACGCGGTCGCCAGGGCAATCAGGAACACGGCGGCCGAATAGCTCGACGGAAAGAAGTAGAACGTGAGTGGCAGCAGCGCGGTGGACGGCAGCGGACCGAGCACGCGCAGCACGGGGTGCACCCAGTAGCCGATGCGGCGCGACCAGCCGATGGACACGCCGATCAGGAAGCCGGCCACACCGCCCCAGGCCACGCCCAGTGCCAGCAGCCGCAGCGTATTGACCACGCTGTCGCCGAGCCGCTTCCAGTCGTCGATATAGACCTCGATGAGCGCCTGCGGCGGCGCGAAGAACGGCGTGGGCAGCGTGGCGGTCTTGGCGGTCAGGATCTCCCATGCGGCCAGCACCACCGGAACCGCAACGAGCCACGGGCCCGCGAGGTGCAGCGCGGCAACAGCGCGTTGCGGTGCGCTGCGCGCGCCGGCGTGGCTGCCCGCCCCGCCGCGCAACGGCGCGAAGAGCGCGATCAGTGCGATCAACGCGGCAACGGCCAGCGCGGCGATGCCGAGCTCGTTCGTATAGGCCCAGTCGCTGAAGCCGACCACATGATTCGGCCATTGCCACGTCAGCAGCCCGAAGGCGCCCCACGCGAGTGCCGCGAGCAGGCCCGTCTTCCAGACGCGTATGCCGCCTCGCGCGCGGGGCAGCGGCTGCGCGAGCGGCGTCGGCACCGCCGGTTGGCTTGTCGTCATCGTGCGACTCCTTCGGCGTTATCCAAGGACGTTGGCGTAGACATGCTGCGCCAGGCGTTTGGTATCGGTGGTCTTCTTCAGCACGCCAATGCGCTGGAAGTCCTGCGCGAAGAATGCGATCTCTTCCTGTAGGTCGGTGCCCGTGGGGTGATGCGTATAGGTCAGCGTCGAGTACAGCTTGCGCAGATCGTTCGGATCGATCTTCGGCGAGTACTTCGCGAAGATCTTGGCGGCCTCGTTCGGGTTCTCGTTCACGAAGTCGGTGGCCTGCACGATCGAGCGCGCGAGGGCCGCGGCGGCCGGGCGGTCGTTGCGCACGAGTTCGCCGCGCGCGCCGATCACGCAGCACACCTTGCGCTGGTATTCGCCGGTGAGGTTGGTCGCCAGTTCGACATACGCGCCGTTGGTGCGCTTCTCGAGCAGGTACAGGTTCGGGTCGCCATCGGCGATCGCCTGGATCTCGCCCTTGTCGACGGCCACGCCGAGCAGATCGGCCGGATACTGGCGCCACGTGATGTCGCGATCGGGATCGATCCCATTCTTGGCGAGCAGGATCGTGAAGAAGTGCTTGCCTGGCGCGGCGAGGTCGCTCACGCCGACGGTCTTGCCCTTGAGGGCCTGCAGGTTCGTCACGCCGGCCGCCTTCGCGCCGACCAGTCGCACGCAGCCGCCGTGCGAGCTGCCGATGATCTTGACGTCGAAGCCCGCTTCGAGCGGCTTGAGCCAGCGGTGGATCATGCCGACCGCCGCGTCGGCCTTGCCCGTGGCGATGGATTCCAGCAGCTGGTCCGTGGATCCGCTGTAGTTGATGAGGTCCACCTGCAGGCCGTTCTTCTCGAAGAAGCCGCGCTCCTGCGCCGCGACAATCGGCGTCAGGCAGAACGAGTTCTGGTTCCACGCGAACGTCAGCTTGCGCGGCGCGGACCACGCCTGGCGGCCGAGGATCAGCGCGGGCGCGGCAATGGCGGTGGCGGCGGCCGCGCGCAGCACGCGTCGGCGGCCATTGGTAGCATGGCTCTGGCTCATGATTTCACTCCCCGTTTTGAATGGTCGATATCGGCTCAGTCGAGCAGATCCGGCTCCGCGGCCACCAGCCCCGCGTAGAGGCTTTCGAACGCGTGCAACGACCCCTCGTTGCCGCCGACCTGTCCGTGCGTATGGCGCGCGGTCGCTTCGTCGATCGGCTGCGGCTTGCCGGCGGCTTCGGCCAGCAACTGCGTATGCGCGGCGTTCTCGAGCGCGATGTACCACCATGCGGCGGCCTCGACCGTGGGCCCCGCGGTGAGAATCCCGTGGTTCTTGAGGATCGCACCCTTGTAGGTCTGGCCATTGCCCTTGTCGAGCGCGCGCGCGATGCGGTTGCCCTCGGTGTCGTCGACAACCATGCCGTGGAATTCGTCGTAGAGCGCGTGGTCCTCGAAGAACGAGCAGGAATCCTGCGTCAGCGGATCGAGCTTGCGACCGAGCGTGGACCAGGCCTTGCCGTAGGTCGAATGCGTATGGGCGGCGGCCACCACGTGCGGATGCGCTTCGTGGATCGCGGCATGGATCGCGAACGCCGCCTTGTTGAGGGGGCGGTCGCCGATGACCGTTTCGCCGCGCGCATTGACGAGCAGCAGGTCCGATACGCGAATGCGCGAGAAATGCAGACCGAGCGGATTCACCCAGAAGTGGTCGGTCAGCTCGGGATCGCGCGCGGTGATATGGCCGGCCAGGCCGAGGTCGAATCCATGGCGCGCAAACAGGCGGAACGCGCCCGCGAGCCGCTCCTGCCGATGGCGGCGCTCGGCCTCGACGGTCGGGCGCGGCGGCACCGGATCGAAGAAGAACTTCTGCTTCGGCGTGGCGTTGAAGCGGGCCGATAGCGGCTCGGCACTGCGCTGGAGAGGAAGGACGGCGCTCATGATCAGGCTGCCTTCTGTGCGTGTTCGGCCTCGCGCTGCGCCACGAGCTCGCGCACGCGCGGAATCAGTTCGCGGCCATAGTCGACGACGTCTTCGAGCGGATCGAAACCGCGAATCAGGAACGTGGTGACACCGAGGTCGTAGTACGCGAGCAGTGCCTGCGCGACCTGTTCGGGCGTACCCACGAGCCCGGTCGAATTGGAGCGCCCGCCGGTCTCGCGCGCGATCGCGGTCCACAGGCACTGATCGACGCGGTCGCCGAGCTCGGCCGCCGCGAGCAACCGGCGCGCGCCTTCGCTCTGCTGCGGGCCGCCACGGCTATAGCCGGCCTGCACGCGCAGCGCGCGCGTGCGTTCCAGAATATGCTCCGCGCGTGCCCATGCCTTCGCTTCGGTCTCGGCAAGCACAGGGCGGAACGAGATCGAGAACTGCACGTCGCGGCCGTGCTTCGCGGCCTCCGCGCGCACGCGCGTGGTCAGCTCGCGCACCTGGTCGAGCGACTCGCCCCACAGCGCATAGACGTCGGCATGCTTGCCCGCCACGGGGATCGCCGCTTCGGACGCGCCGCCGAAGAAGATCGGCACATGGGGCTTCTGCGCGGGCTTGACCTCGGAGAAGCCGTTGCGGAAGCGGTAGTACTTGCCGTCATGATCGAACGGCTTGTTCTCGGTCCAGATGCGGCGCAGGATGCCGAGGTATTCGTCCGTGCGCGCATAGCGCTCGTCGTGGTCGAGATAGTCGCCATCGCGCTGCTGCTCGTCGTCGGAGCCGCCCGAGATGAAGTGGACACCGAGGCGGCCGCCGCTGAACTGGTCGAGCGTTGCGATCTGCCGTGCGGCCAGCGTGGGCGACGTAAAGCCCGGACGATGGGCCAGCATGAAGTGCACGCGCTCGGTCTGCGTGGCCGCGTACGAAATGGTCAGCGTGGCGGAAGGACCCGTGGAATGGTGCGGCACGAGCACGCGGTCGAAGCCGGCCTGCTCGTGCGCCTGCGCGAACGCACGCACATAGTCGCGATCGACGACGGGACCATCGGGATTGGGCGGATGGATCTCCGACTGCTTCTGGCTCTGGATCATGCCGATAAAGTTCACGCCACTACGAGCGCCGGTTGCCACGGTCATCTGGGTCTCCTGAGGGGAATGCGGACTGACAAAAAAATTACGCCATGCCGCGACGCAACAGAAGGAATAAAAATGTGCGTGCTTATGTACGAAAGACGCGCATGCATATGCGAACTCCGTCGTTAGCGTGGCGCGGCGCGCGCGGTACGCTCTGACGCTTCACGCCAGCCGCCCCGCGCCCGGGGCCTCATTGCATGTCTTCCGTTCTCCTTCGCGCCGATGCGTTCCCGGACACATTCGCGCGCGCTCCCATCGCGGACGAAGCGCTCGCGGCGCTGACCGCGCGCCTCGCGGCGACATCGGCCGATCACGATGCCAGCGGCCGCTTTCCGCACGACAACTTCGCGCTGCTGCACGCCGAGGGCCTGATTGCGCAGGTAGTCCCGCGCGACCAGGGCGGTGGCGGGGCCACGCTTGCCGAAGCCCGGCGCATCATCGCGGCGGTGGCTCGCGGCGATGCGGCCACCGCGCTCGTGCTGACGATGACGTATCTGCAACACCGGGCCATCGGGCGCCGGGACGCGCACTGGCCCGATGCGGTGCGCCGCACGGTCTTTGCCACGGCGGTGAAAGAGGGTGCGCTGATCAACGCGCTGCGCGTGGAGCCGGAACTCGGTTCGCCCGCGCGCGGCGGCCTCCCGGCCACCATCGCGCGGCGCGTCGAAGGCGGCTGGCGCGTGAGCGGGCACAAGCTCTACACGACGGGTATTCCCGCGCTGCGCTGGCTCTCGGTCTGGGCACGCACGGACGAGCCGGAGCCGCGCGTCGGCATCTTTCTCGTGCCGGGCCCCGCGGCGGGAACCGCGGGTGTCAGCATCATCGAAAGCTGGAACCATCTGGGGCTGCGCGCCTCGGGCAGCCACGAGACCGTGCTCGACGACATCTGGATTCCGGCCTCGCATGCGGTCGATGTGCGCGCGCCGGCCGCGTGGGCACCGGCGGGCGCGAGCCAGGCCGATATCGATGCCAACGCAGACCAGCAGGCGTGGATGATCGTGCTACTGGGCAGTCTCTATGACGCGGTCGCGCGCGCGGGCTTCGACTGGTTGCGCGGCTTCCTGCGCGACCGCGCGCCGGGCAGCCTCGGCGCCCCGCTGGCGACGCTGCCGCGCGTGCAGGAACAGGTGGGGGAGATCGCCGCGCTGCTGCGCACCAATGCGGTGCTGCTCGATGCGGCGGCCGAGGACGCCGATCGCGGTGCGGCTCGCAATACGCCCGGTTCGGCGCAGGACAGCGGCCTGCTCAAGTTCACGGTGACCGGCAACGCGATCCGCGCACTCGAACTGGCGCTGCAGCTGTCGGGCAACCATGGGCTCAGCCGCCACAATCCGCTCGAGCGGCACTACCGCGATGTGCTCTGCAGCCGCGTCCATACGCCGCAGAACGATTCGATCCTCGTGGCCGCCGGCCGCGCGGCGCTGGAGGCGTAGGAGATGCCGCGCTCGCAGACACGCCGGACCGGCCCGTTTTCGGATACTGTCGTGGGTACGACGACCACAACGACAACAACCGGAGACGACATGTCCGACCCCGCAATCCACGTGACGCGCTCGCTCGCGCCGCTGCGCGAATTCATCACCGACCTGACGCGCCTGCTCGACGAGCATCCCGACGAACCGCGCATCCTCGAGCAGGGCGGCCAGCTGCTGGCCACGCTCGTCGCGCGCGACGACTGGCTGCCCGAGGCGTTCGCGCAGCCGCATCCCGAGTACTACCAGCAGATGCTGCTGCACTGCGACTCCGCGGAGCGGTTCTCGATCGTCAGCTTCGTCTGGGGGCCGGGGCAGCGCACACCCATTCACGATCACACCGTATGGGGCCTGATCGGCATGCTGCGCGGGGCCGAGTATTCGCAGCCCTATGCGCTCGATGCCGAGGGCCGGCCGCAGCCGCATGGCGAAGCCGTGCGCCTCGAGCCCGGCCACGTGGAGGCGGTGTCGCCCCGCGTGGGCGATATCCATCGCGTGCACAACGCGTTTTCGGACCGCGTCTCCATCAGCATCCATGTGTACGGCGCCAATATCGGCGCGGTACGCCGTCATGTCTACACGGAGGCGGGCGAGACGAAATCGTTTATCTCCGGTTATTCCAATCCCTTCCTGCCTAACCCGTGGGACCGTTCGAAGGATCCGCTCGCGTCATGACCGCCGTTACCCATTCAGCTGCCACCGCCGCACCTGCCACCACGTCGCCCGCCGCCGTTCGTCAGGCCCTGCTCGACGGCACCGAGATCGCACTGCTCGACGTGCGCGAGGAAGATCCGTACGCGCAGTCGCATCCACTGTGGGCGTCGAACTTTCCGCTGTCCAAGCTCGAACTGCAGGCATGGTCCCGGATTCCGCGCCGCGATACGCGCATCGTGGTCTATGGCGTGCATGGCAACGAAGATCTGGCCCCGCGCGCGGTGGCCGTGCTGCGCGCGCTCGGATACACCGACGTGTCGGTACTGGAGGGCGGACTCGATGCATGGATCGCGGGCGGCGGCGAAACGTTCCGCGACGTCAACGTGCCGAGCAAGTCGTTCGGCGAGCTGGTCGAGTCGAAGCGCCATACCCCGTCGCTGAGCGCGCCCGAGGTGCAGGCCCTGATCGATGCGAAGGCCGATGTCGTGATCGTCGATGCGCGCCGCTTCGACGAATACCAGACCATGAGCATTCCCACGGCGACGAGCGTGCCCGGCGCGGAACTCGTGCTGCGCGCGCGCGAACTCGCGCCGAATCCCGATACGCGCATCATCGTCAATTGCGCGGGCCGCACGCGCAGCATCATCGGCACGCAGTCGCTGATCAACGCGGGCGTGCCCAATCCGGTGGCGGCATTGCGCAACGGCACCATCGGCTGGACGCTGGCCGGGCAGTCGCTCGACCATGGCGCGAGCCGCCGCGCACCCGCGGTCGTCGATGCCGCGCGCCGCGCGGAGGCCCAGGCCGGCGCGCGCGAGATCGCGGCGCGCGCGGGCGTGCAGCGCCTGCCGCACGATGCCCTGCACACGCTCGAGGCACCGGGGCGCACCGTGTATCGCTTCGATGTGCGCACGCCCGAGGAATTCGCCGATGGCCATCTGCCGGGCTTCGTCAATGCGCCGGGCGGCCAGCTCGTGCAGGAGACCGACCATAGCGCGCCGGTGCGTGGCGCGCGTATCGTGCTGGCCGACGACGATGGTGTCCGTGCGGACATGACGGCATCGTGGCTCGCGCAGATGGGCTGGCACGTCACCGTCGTGGCGCCCGCCGACGAGCGCGCGCGCAGCGAACGCGGCGCGGTCAGGGTGCCGGCGCCCGAGGCCGCGCCCACCGGGACCGTCAGCCCGGCAACGCTGGCCACGTGGATCGATGCGGGAGACACGGCCGTGCTCGACGTGACCGCGAGCGCGAACTACGTGCGCCAGCATATTCCCGGCGCCTGGTTCGCGATCCGCGCGCAGCTCGCGGAGGCACTGGAAGCGATTCCACCCGCGCGCCGCTATGTGCTGACCTGCGGCACGAGCCAGCTCGCCCGGTTCGCGGCCGTGGACCTGCGCGCGTTGCTCGCGGCACGGGGCAGCGAGGCGTCGGTGCACGTGCTCGAAGGCGGTACCGGCGCCTGGATTGCCGCCGGGCTGCCGCTGGAGCAGGGTGAAACGCGTCTTGCCGTGCCGCGCACGGACCGCTATCGCCGTCCGTACGAGGGCACCGACAACGCCACCGCGGCGATGCAGGCCTATCTCGACTGGGAATTCGGGCTGATCGCGCAGCTCGATCGCGACGGCACCCACGCGTTCCGCGTGGTGTAGCGCGTCGCCCCCCTATTGCCACTCAGGCAGGCAGCGTGAACGTGGTGTCGAAGGTCTGGCGCACGTCCAGGCGCTGCTTGAGCAGGCCGGTCTTCAGATAGAAGTCGGCCGTGGCCTGCTGCGTGGCGACGAGTTCGGCATCGATCGGACGCCATTGCGTGTTGCGCCGTTCGAACTGCAGCCGCGCCGCATCCGGTGCAATGCCGATGATGCGCGCCAGCGATGCCGAGTACTCGGGCACATGCTGATACGACCAGCGCTGCGCGCGCACCACGCGCTGCAGAAAGTCCTGCAGCGCGGCGCGCTTGGTCGCGAGCGCGCTCTCCGTGGCCGCCAGGAAACTCAGTCCCGATGACAGTCCGCGTCCGCTCACGAGCACGCGCGCGTGGCCGCTGGTCTCCGCCATGGCGGTGTAGGGCTCCCATGTCGCCCATGCATCGACCGATCCATTGGTCAGCGCGAGCTTGGTGTCGGCGGGCGGCAGAAAGCGGATGTTCGCGTCATTGGGGCCGAGCCCCGCCGACTCGAGCGCCTTCAGCGCGACGTAGTGGCCGATCGATCCCCGGTTGGTGCCGATGGTCTTGCCCTTGAGGTCGGCCGCCTGCTTCAGCGGGGAATCGGGACGTACGAGCACCGCCGTGCCGTAGGGATCGGAGCGGTTGGCGCCGATCAGCTTGATGCGCGTGCCGGCGGCGAGCGCGAAGATCGCGGGCGCGTCGCCGATGGGGCCGCTATCGACCGCGCCCGCGTTCAGCGCTTCCGCGAGCGGCGCGGCGGCGGGGAACTCGGTCCACTGGATATCGTAGGGGACGCCCTCGAGCGCGTTGGCGGCTTCGAGCAACGCGCGGAAGCCGCCTTTCTGGTCACCGGCCTTCAGGACCACGCGGCCCTGCGCGAATGCGCCGCCCCCGTAAAGCAGGGCCACCGAAGCGGCGCCATGCCGCAGGAATTGTCGTCGGGATTCGCGCGCTGTACTCACGTTTCGCTCTCATGGTTGGCAAGACTGCCAACGTACCGCGCGTGTCGCGCGGGGCGAACGAACAAAAACGGGAATGCTTATTTGGTGACCTTATGCGGCGACCGTGACCTGCACCTGCTTGAGCGCGCGGAACGGCTCGAGCTGCGCGGCGGAGGCATCGCGGTCGGTCACGAGTGTCCATGCGCGTTCGAGTGGCGTCCAGTGCTGCTGGCGCGCGCGGCCGAGCTTGGTCGAGTCGACGAGCACGAAGATATCGGCGGCCTGCCGGATGATGCATTCCTTGAGGTAGGCCTGCTCGGCCGTGGCCTCGCACAGGCCCACGCCGGCCACCACGCCGTCGGCGCCCAGAAACGCCTTGTCGACGCTGATGCGCGAGAGCGCCAGCTGCGCGAGCGGGCCGAACGTACCCATGCTCGACGGGCGCACATCGCCGCCGATCAGCGTGACGCGGATCTTCGGCAGGCCCGCGAGCGCGGTCACGGCAAGGAGGTTCGTGGTGTAGACGTGGAGGTCTTCGCGCGCGGCCAGCAGGCGCGCGAGCGCGGCGGCCGTGGTGCCGCTGTCGAGCAGCACCGCGTCGCCATCGCGCACGAAGCTCGCGGCCATGCGCGCGATGGCATCCTTCTGGTCGCGCTGCAGGGCCTTGCGTTCCTCGAGCGGGGCTTCGGGTTCGTGGGAGCCCACGGGCGTGAGCGCCGCGGCGCCGCCATAGGTCCGCACGATGCGGCCCTCGCGCGCGAGCGCGGTGAGGTCGCGGCGCACCGTGGCTTCCGACACGCCGAGCTCGGCGACGAGCCGCTCCACGTTGGCGTCAACGCCGGAGAGCACGCGTTCGAGGATGGCACGTTGGCGGTCGGCGGCTTTCATGGAGCAGAGCGGAAGTTCGTGAACGACCGCGATCTTATCAAGTCTTTGCGCCCGCGCTCCGCGAGAGCGGGGCGAGGGGGCGCGAAGGGGGACGCGAAGAGGGGCGCGACGGTCAGCGACGCGTGGCGAGTTCCGCGCCCTGGCGCAGCGCTTCCAGCAGGCTGCGTTCGTCGGCGATGCCCTTGCCGGCGATATCGAACGCGGTGCCGTGGTCGACCGACGTGCGGATCACGGGGAGGCCCACGGTGATATTGACGCCGGCCTCGAGGCCCAGCACCTTGACCGGACCGTGGCCCTGGTCGTGGTACATGGCCACCACGAGGTCGAAGTCGCCGCGGCCCGCGCGGTAGAACAGCGTGTCCGCGGGCAGCGGGCCTTCGACGTTCCAGCCGCGCTCGCGCACGACGTTGACGGCCGGGATGATCTTCTCTTCTTCTTCGCCATGGCCAAACAGGCCGTTTTCACCCGCGTGCGGGTTGATGCCGCACACGCCGATGCGCGGCGCGGCGATGCCCGCGCGGCGCAGCGTCTCGTAGCCGCGCTCGATCACGCGCTGCACCAGTGCCGGTTCGATCTTGCGGATCGCATCGAGCAGGCCGATGTGCGTGGTCACGTGGATCACGCGCAGCTGCGGCGCCACGAGCATCATCGACACTTCCGGCGTGCCGGTCAGGTGCGCAAGCATCTCGGTGTGGCCCGGGAACTTGTGGCCGCCCGCGTGCAGCGCCTCCTTGTTCAGCGGCGCGGTGCAGATGGCGTCGATCTGTTCGGCGCGCGTGAGTTCCACCGCGCGTTCGATATAGCGGAACGCGGCATCGCCGGCCAGCGCGGACAGCTTGCCGAACGGCAGGTCCTCGGGAATCAGGCCCAGGTCGATACAATCGATCGTGCCGGCCTCGAAGCGCGCTTCGGCGGGTGTGGCGATCGCGCGCACCTGCAGCTTGCTGTTCACGATTGCCGCGGCCTGGCGCAGGCGCGGCGCGTCACCGATCACGAGCGGACGGCACTGTGCGTAGACCGTATCGTGCGCGAGGCTCTTGACGATGATCTCGGGACCGACGCCGGTGGCATCGCCCATGGTGATGCCGATGATGGGGAGGTAGTCGCTCATTGTCGTTTCATCCTGCTTGTTGACGCCCCCGGGGGTTCCGCGGGGACGATCCAAAATTCATTCTGCCTGCATGGCGCGCCATGCGAGCCAGAGTGCCGAGTCGGTGCCGAACGCGCCGGCCTTCGTGGCCACATGGCGCGCCGGCCGTTCGAGCGTGCGCGACAGCGGCACGCCCGCTTCCACTTCGTGCCGCAGCCTCAGCGTGGCGATGCCCGCCGCGGCCAGCATCGCGCGCGCGGTCTCGCCGCCGGTCGCGATCAGTCCGCCCACGCAATCGAACGACGGCAGCACGAGCGTGGCCAGCGCATGGCTGAGCTTCGGGCCTTCCGACGTGTCGAATGCTTCGTCGCGGCCGATACCGATCAGCAGATCGTGGCCGCCACGCAGGCGTTGGCCGATATCTTCCTGAATGGACGGCCACGAGGCATGCGCGGGACCTTCGCGCAGCACCTGCGGTGCAATCTCCAGATGATCCATGCCGGTCCGCGTGCGCAGCAGCGCGGCCTGCCGGCCCGACACGCCGGACATGCTGCCCACCAGCGCGAGCACGGGACCCTTGCGATGTTCGGTGACATCGCCGGCGGACCGGTCGTCCTCGCCGGTCGGCACCGCCGTGGCCAGCGCGCGCGCCAGGCCGCCGGAGCCGACCCAGAACACAGGGTTTTTCAGCGACCCGGTGGCCGCGGCAATGACGCCGATATCGGCTTCGCTCTCGGCGTCGCAGACCACGGCCTGCACCCCTTTCGCGACGAACGCGGCAATCGTGGCCTGGACCGCCTGCGCGCCCTGATGCACGACGTCGAGGTCGACGACGGCCGTGCGCACGTCGTGGACGGCCAGCAGCGCGGCCATGTCGGCGCGGCCGCTCAGGCCCTCGAGGCGCCAGATATCGGATTCGCCGAGCGGTTCGCCGTTGACGAACACGCAGCCGCCGCGCGTGGTGCGGCCGGTGGCGGGGAAGGCCGGGGCGACGATCGCCACGCCCGCATGGGGCAGCAGGGCGGCGGTCTCGGCCGCCCAGTTCCCGCGCAGCGTCGAGTCGATCTTCTTGTACAGGCGGCGCGGCCGGTCCGCGGGCGTACCGCCCAGCCGGCGCCATGCCGCGACGTTGGATGCGGCGGCCAGCGCGGGCGCCATGCGGCGGCTGTCCACGTCGGCCGCGATCACGTCCGCGTCCGCGATGCCGGCCAGCGCATCGTCAGCCGCGGTCGCGTCGAGCGTGACCATCGTGCGCGCACCCGCGGCGGCAAAGCCGATCGCGCAGTCGGCGGCGCCGGACAGGTCGTCGGCGATCACCAGCCATGCAGCCGGCGTGCGGCGGTGCGTGGTCATGCGGCGGTCCGCGCCACGGCGCCTTCCTGCCGGTTGGCCACGCGGCGCGCGACCCAGGCGGTGACCAGCGGCGTCAGCACGGCCGTGACCACCACGCACGCGGCCACGAGAATCGTCGCGCTCTTGGCGGCTTCTTCATAGACCGGATTGGCGGCCGCGATCAGTGTCGGTACCGCGGCGGCATTGCCAGCCGTACTGGCGGCGGCCACGCCGGCCACGCCGGTGCCACCGGTCAGGCGGTCGGCAAAGTACAGCGTGAAGCCCGTGATCACGACCACGGCCACGCCCAGGCCGAGGCCCAGCATACCGGCCTGCCACACCTTGTGCAGGTCCAGGCCGGCGCCGAGCGCGAGCGCGAAGAACGGAATCATCACGGGCACGGCCTTGCTCAGGAAGTCGCGCATTTCGCGGTCGAGGTTCCCAAGCAGCATGCCGAGCATCAGCGGCAGGATGCTGCCGACCAGCGTGGGCCACGGGAATGCCGACAGGCCGGCCACGCCGAGCGTGACCATGGTCAGGAACGGGCCCGACTCGAGCGACATGATCGTGTAGGCGCCCACATCCTCGGGCTTGCCGTACTGGCCCATCAGCGCCATGTAGAGGCCGCCGTTGGTGTCGTTCATCGCGGCGACCACGGCCAGCGTGGACAGGCCCGCGAACATGCCCGAGCTGATCGGCGATTCGCCGAGGAAGTGGCCCATGACCACGCCGAGCACCATGGCGGTACCGATCTTGACGCCGAACAGCACGCCGCCCTTCTTGATGATGTACGGGGTTGCCTTGACGTTGATGCTCGCGCCCATGCAGACGTAGAAGACCGCGAGAATCGGCAGCGCGCCGGTGAACAGGGCGCCCGTGAACGAGCCGAAGAACTTGGGACCCTCGGGCGCGAACGTCGCGACCAGCGAACCGAGCAACAGCGGCACGATCATCATGCCGCCCGGGACGCGCTCGATGGCGCGCTTGATGGAAATCTGCATTCTTCGTCTCCTGCCGCGTGGGGTGCGGCATGTTTGGTGAGTTTGATCGAAACGATCAACTTCTGACCGTTTGCAGGGCGAAGTGTAGGCCAATCCCGCATGAATGACTAGTCCGATCAATTTAGTGATCGAAACGATCAAATTTGTGACGCATCCGAAATCTCGATACGATCAGAACTTTCCCACTCGCACGGCACGAGGCCAGACCCATGAGACTGATCGGCATGCTCGACTCCCCCTATGTCCGCCGCGCGGCCATCTCGCTGAAGCTGCTGGACGTTCCGTTCACGCACGAATCGGTGTCGGTGTTCCGGACGTTCGAGCAGTTCCGCGCGATCAATCCGGTGGTCAAGGCGCCCACGCTCGTGTGCGACGACGGCGTCCTGCTCATGGATTCCACGTTCATCATCGACTACGCCGAGGCGCTGAGCGGCCGCAGCCTGATGCCCGCGGACCTGGCCGCGCGCCGGCAGGACCTGCGCGTGCTCGGCCTCGCGCTGGCGGCCTGCGAGAAGGTGGTGCAGGACGTCTACGAACACAATCTACGCCCCGAGGAGAAGCAGCACCGGCCGTGGATCGACCGCGTGGATGGCCAGATGTCGAGCGCGTTCTCGATGCTCGAGGCCGAGGTCGCGCGGCGGCGGATTCCGGCCACGCAGGCGGACCTGAACCAGGCCGACGTGACCGTGGCCGTGGTGTGGACGTTCACGCAGGCCATGCTGCCCGGCCGCGTCGATGGCGGCGCGCATCCGGCCCTGGCGGCGTTTGCCGGGGCGCTCGAACGCTTCGATGCGTTCACGGAAACCCCGCCGCTGTGACTGCCGGACGACACCGGAACCGGGCATTTTGCGGGTTCCGGCATCACCCGGGCAAGTCATGGTGTTAGAATCCAAGTCTTTGATTTTCTAGGCGATTGCCTGTAACGCTTCGCCGCCGTATCAGACGCGTGTCCGATTTGCGCCGGGCCCGACGCCCGCGAGACACCGAGACCCATGACCACTACGACCCTTCCCGACCAGACCCAGCCAGAGCCGACGCCGGTGCAAACGCCAGAGCAGACGTTCGACAGCTTCGGACTGGATGCGCGCATCGTGCGCGCCCTCACCGAACAAGGCTACTCGAAGCCGACGCCGATCCAGGCGCAGGCCATTCCGGTCGTGCTGCTGGGCAAGGATGTCATGGGTGCCGCGCAGACCGGCACGGGCAAGACCGCGGGCTTCGCGCTGCCGATCATCCAGCGCCTGCTGCCGATGTCCAACGCGAGCGCCTCGCCCGCGCGCCATCCGGTCCGCGCGCTGATGCTGACGCCCACGCGCGAGCTGGCCGATCAGGTCTACGACAACGTCGCCCGCTACGCCAAGCACACGGACCTGCGCAGCACGGTCGTGTTCGGCGGCGTCGATATGAATCCGCAGACCGATGCGCTGCGCCGTGGCGTGGAAATCCTCGTTGCCACGCCGGGCCGTCTGCTCGACCACGTGCAGCAGAAATCGGTGAACCTGTCGCAGGTGCAGATGCTCGTTCTCGACGAAGCGGACCGCATGCTCGACATGGGCTTCCTGCCGGATCTCCAGCGCATCATCAACCTGCTGCCCGCGCAGCGCCAGACGCTGCTGTTCTCGGCGACGTTCTCGCCCGAGATCAAGCGACTGGCCGCGAGCTACCTCAAGCAGCCGGTGACGATCGAAGTGGCGCGCAGCAACTCGACCAACGAGAACGTGCGCCAGATGGTCTATCAGGTCGAGGACGGCCACAAGCAGGCCGCGGTCGTGCATCTGCTCAAGCAGCGCGCGGCGCAGGGCCAGTCGAAGCAGTGCATCGTGTTCGTGAACAGCAAGATCGGCTGCTCGCGCCTGGCGCGCCATCTGGAACGCGAGGGCATCAATGCCGCGGCGATCCACGGCGACAAGACGCAGACCGAGCGCATGCAGACGCTCGAAGGTTTCAAGACCGGCACGATCGATGCGCTCGTGGCCACCGACGTCGCGGCCCGTGGCCTCGATATCCAGGCCATGCCCTGCGTGATCAACTTCGACCTGCCGTTCAGCGCGGAAGACTACGTGCACCGCATCGGCCGTACGGGCCGTGCCGGGGCCAGCGGCGATGCGCTCTCGATCTACGTGCCGGGCAACGACGACCGTCTGCTGGCCGATATCGAGAAGCTGATCAAGCGCAGCGTGCCGCGCGGCCAGCTCGAGGGCTTCGATCCGACCGGCGAACGCGCGCGTACCGAGGATGCCGACCGCCGCCGCCAGCGTGCCGACGTGCGCCGCGCGCGCGATGCGGGCGAGGCGGGTGGTGGCGAAGAGCGCCGCCGCCGTGGCGAGCAGGGTTCGTCGTCGCGTACCGCGTTCCGTCCGTCCGACGATCCGTTCTTCTCGCGTCCGTACGAGCCGAGCGCGAACCACAACGGGTCGGCGCAATCGCCGGCCGATGAACTCGCCGCCGCGCTGACGCGTGGCCGCCAGGCCCCGAAGCGTCCCGTCGCGGCGCTGCTCGGCGGCGTGCCGCGCAAGTCCTGATCAGCGCGCCGCGCGCGCGCACCGATCCACTGTCTTCCAGTCCTCCGTCGCCCGCTCCAGCCAGCGGGCGATGTCGTTTTCGCCGTTGACGATGCCCAGATGGGCGCCCGCTTCGCGCAGCGCCGCGAGCGGATCGCGCAGGTCGATCGCGCGCGCGCCGCTCTGCTTGCTGAGCTTTTCACCCTGCGCGTTCACCACCACGGGCACATGCAGGTAGCTGGGCGTCGGCACGCCGAGCAGATGCTGCAGATGGATCTGCCGCGGCGTGGAGTCCAGCAGATCGGCGCCGCGCACGATATGCGTGATGCCCTGCGCGGCATCATCGACCACCACGGCCAGCTGATATGCCCATAGGCCGTCGGCGCGCCGCAGCACGAAATCTCCGAGTTCCGTCTCCAGATCCTGGCACTGCCTGCCTTGCCACCGATCGTCGAAACAGACGGTCGCGGCAGGGCCGTCGGGTACGCGCACGCGCCATGCGCGCGGCAGCTTGCCGTGCAGGCCGTTGCGGCACGTGCCCGGATAACCGAGCGTCTGATGGCGCTCGCGCACGTGGATCAGCGAGTCGGCAATCTCCTTGCGCGAGCAGCCGCACGGATACAGCTGGCCCGCGGCGTCGAGCGCGCGCAGCGCCTCGCCATAGCGCGCTTCGCGCCGGCTCTGCCATTGCGGCGGTTCATCGGCGACGAGGCCAAGCGCCTCGAGCGTGCGCAGGATGTCCTCGTCGGCGCCGGGCACGCAGCGCGGATAGTCGATGTCCTCGATGCGCACGAGCCACTGGCCGCCATGCGCGCGGGCATCGAGCCAGCTCGCGAGCGCGGTGACGAGCGAGCCGATATGCAGCGGTCCGGTCGGGGAGGGGGCGAACCGGCCGCGATAGGCCGCGGGTCCGCCAGACGCTGGCGCGTTCA
Organism: Cupriavidus sp. OTU4054; assembly: GCF_038440175.1. Taxonomy (NCBI): domain Bacteria; kingdom Pseudomonadati; phylum Pseudomonadota; class Betaproteobacteria; order Burkholderiales; family Burkholderiaceae; genus Cupriavidus; species Cupriavidus sp. OTU4054. The sequence goes on along the minus strand of NZ_JASATF010000029.1, from coordinate 1,880 downwards.
TTCCGTCACGGGCATCGGCGATTGCTGGATCAGTGCCTGCGCAAGCCGCGGGTCTTCGAGCTTCGCGGACCACCATTGCAGCGCCTTGCCGCGCGTGCTCGTGCGCCAGGCCACCTTGAAGTTGCCGGGCGCGCGAATCTCGACCGTCTCGCGCGCCTGCAGCACGCCGCTCTCGATAAACGGCTGCGCCATCGGCGCGGGCAGCCAGCCGCAGCCCAGGCCGCGGATCTGCGCCTCGAGCTTGTCGCGCATGCTCGGCACCACGAGCACGTCCTGCCCGGCCAGCACGCCGAAGGTGCGCGCGGGCAGGTTGCGCGAGGTATCGCCCACGGCGACGATCCGGTGCTTGGCGATTTCCATCGTGGTCAGCGGTCCTTCGACCGAGGCCAGCGGATGGTGCGCGGCCACCACGAACACGAACGGCATCGTGCCTAGCGGGCGGATCTGGAACCCCTGCGTGCTGGGCGCCTCGTACGCGCCGCCGATGATCAGGTCGGCCCGGTTGCTGACCAGCGCATCCCATGCGCCGCCCAGCACCTCCTTGCCGAAGCGCAGCCGCGTCGCGGTGTTCTCGGCATAGAAGTCCTGGATCACGGGCAGCAGCGCCCGAAAGTTGATGAGGTCGTCGGTGACGATCGACAGCGTGGCTTCCCAGCCCGTGGCCAGCCGCTTGACGCGGCGGGCGAGGTCGTCGGCCGCGTGCAGCAGGTGGCGGCCCTCGTCGAGCAGCGCCCGGCCGGCCGGCGTGAGTTCCGCGCGGTGGCGCCGGCGGTCGAACAGCAACACGTCGAGGTCGTCCTCGAGCTTGCGGACCACGTAAGTGAGCGCTGACGGCACCTTGCCCATTTCGTGCGCGGCGGCGGCAAAGCTGCCCTTGCGTTCGATGGCATCGAGGACTTCAAGCGATTCGAGAGAGAGAGCCATATCGGTATATTCAGAAATTCTGAACAAGTGCTTCTAAGACGGTGCCCGTCAATATACTCCGGCGGGCCTAAACTGCAAAGCATCGCAACGCATTACGCCAAGCCCGGGTTCATGATTCGGGCGTTCAGGCAAATTGAAGGGCCACAAGGAGGGCCATCAAAATGATTGAAATCCGTAAGTCGAACGAGCGCGGTTATGCAGACCACGGCTGGCTGAAGTCGTTCCATAGCTTCTCCTTCGCCGATTACTTCGACGCGGACCATATCCAGTTCGGGCCGCTGCGCGTGATCAACGAAGATCGCGTGGCGCCGGGCATGGGCTTTGGCACGCATGGTCACCGCGACATGGAGATCATCAGCTATGTGCTCGAAGGCGAACTTGCCCACAAGGACAGCATGGGCAACGGCAGCGTGATCCGTCCGGGCGATGTGCAGCGCATGAGCGCGGGCACGGGGGTGCGCCATTCCGAGTACAACCATGCCGCCCATGACACGACGCATTTCCTGCAAATCTGGATCATGCCGAACCAGCAGGGGATCGAACCGGGCTACGAGGAGCGCCATTTCGATACGACGGAAAAGCGCGGACGCCTGCGTCTGGTCGCCAGCCCGGACGGCGCCGAGGGTTCGGTGGTCGTGCATCAGGACACGCGGCTGTATGCGGGCCTGTTCGACGGTGACGAGGCCGCCGCGCTGTCGCTTGCCCCGGGCCGCCGTGCATACGTGCATGTGGCGCGTGGCCGGGTGACGGTCAACGGCCAGAAGCTCGAGGCCGGTGACGCCGCCAAGCTGCAGGACGTGGCCGAGGTAAAGATCGAGCAGGGCGATGGCGCGGAAGTGCTGGTGTTCGACCTGCCCTGATCCGCATGGTATCGTCTTGGTCATCCAGTCATGCGAACGGCGCGGCCCCCGGGGGCGCCCCCCCCCCCCCCATGACAAAAATATAAATAGAAAATG
>NZ_JASATF010000028.1:0-87717 GCF_038440175.1 Cupriavidus sp. OTU4054 | reverse complement strand
CAGCGCGGCGCTCGTCCTGCTGGCGACCGGTGTCTCGACGGCCCGGGCCGATGCAACGCTGGACAAGATTCGCCAGCGCGGCAAGGTGGCCATCGGCGTGCTCGTCAACGGCGGCCCGTTCGGTTCGATCGACCCCGCCACGCAGCAGCTGGTTGGCTGGAACCCCGAACTGGCCCGCGATCTGGCGAAGCGGCTCGGCGTCGAAGCGGAGCTGGTACAGGTCAATCCATCCAATCGCGTGCAGTTCCTGCAGCAGGGCAAGGTCGATCTGCTGATCGCGTCGATGGAGTACAACGCGGACCGCGGCGAGATTCTCTCGTATGCGCCCACGCCGTTCTACCGCGTAGGCGGCACGGCCGCGGTGCTCAAGACCAGCGGCATTCATCAATGGGACGATCTGCGCGGCAAGACGGTGTGCGCGTCGCAAGGCAGCAGCTTCGTGAAGCCGCTGCAGGAGCAATACGGCGCACAGGTACGCGGCTTCAAGACGGCATCGGAGTCGCTGCTCGCGTTGCGTGGCGGGCAGTGCGTGGCCGCCGTGCACGATGCCACGCTGATCCATCCGCTGTTGCGCACCAACGCCGAATGGGCAGGCTATGCCGCGCCGATTCCAACGGAGATCCTGCCGGCGCCGTCGGTCGTCTGGGCACGCAAGGGCGAAAGCGACACCGTCGCCGCCGTCGACAAGGTCGTGCAGACGTGGCACCGCACGGGCTGGCTCATCGAAACGGAGAAGCGTCTTGGCATCACGCCGCCGCAGCCGCTCCTGCCCGAGCTCCAGAAGCAGCTACGCCAGCCTGCCTGATGGAGACCGTCGGCGCGCTTATCACCGCGTCGGTCGCCGCGCTCAAGGCGATTGGGCTGAACTATGGCTTTCTGCTCGATGCGGGGGAGCGCGCCGCGTTCGCGCGCGGCCTGCGCGTGACGCTCGAGCTGTGCGCACTCACGATTCCCGCAAGCCTTGCCGCGGGGGCCCTGCTGGCGGCGATGCTGACCTCGGGCCAGCGGCTGCTGGCGGCACCCGCGCGCGCATTCGTCGAGATCACGCGCAACACGCCGACACTGGTGCAGCTGTACTGCGGCTTTCTGGTGCTCAACATGCTCATCACGCAGCAGCTGGCCCAGCATGGCAGCGGCAATCCGCTGACACCGTTCTTCTGGGTCGTGCTCGTTGTGTCGCTGCACAAGGCCGTGTTCCATGCGGAGGCGCTGCGCGCGGGCATCGAGGCCGTACCGCGCGTGACGCTGGAAGCGGCACGATCGCTCGGATTCTCGCGGCGGCAGATGCTGGCGCGCGTGGAGCTGCCGCTTGCGGTGCGCTTCGCGCTGCCAGCGCTCGTCAACAATCTGGTGGACCTCGTCAAGATGACCGCGCTGGCCTCCGCGATCGCGGTGGGCGACGTGACCTATGAATCGATCATGATCTGGACGCAGCGCGACAACGTTCTCGAGCTGCTGTTGCTCATCCTCGCCTGGTTCGGCCTGCTGACGTGGCTTGTCAGCGTGGCCGGCCGATGGCTCGAGCGCCGCCTGCGCATGCCCGGTTATGGCCAGTAGCTCCATCGAGGTCGCGTTGACGCATCTGGCAACCTGGTCACCCGTCTTGCTGCGCGGCATGGCCGCGAACATCGGCATCAGCGTGCTGGCCATGGCGATCGGCACGCTGGCGGGTCTTCTCATCGGTGCCTTGTCGCTGTCCGCGCTGCACCCCGCGCGCGTGGCCGCGCGCTGGTGGGTACAGGCATTTCGCAATGCGCCGGTGCTCGTGCTCGTCTACTTCACGACCTACGTCTTTCCGTTCGAATGGCAGGTCGGGCCGTGGACCGTTCCGTTTCCCGACTGGGTCAAGGTCGTGTTCGGGCTCGCGCTGCCGGCGAGCGCGAATGTTGCAGAGATCTTCCGCGGCGCGATCCAGTCGATTCCGAGCGCGCAGTGGGAAGCTGCCCATTCGCTCGCGTTCCGGCGTGGGCAGATCTATCGGCTGATCGTCCTGCCACAGTGCGTGCGCCGCATGCTTCCGCCGTGGATGAACCTGTACGCGAGCATCACCATGAGCACGTCGTTCGCATCGCTCGTCGGCGTGCACGACGTGGTGGATGCCGCGCAGGTCGCCAGCAATACCGTCGCGCGCACGGACTTCACGATCCTCGTCTACTTCAGCCTGCTGATGCTGTTCCTGCTGTATTGCTACCCGATTTCGCGCGCCACGCGCGCACTGGAGCGCCGCCATGCCAGATACTGATACCGCCGTCGCGCTGCGCGACGTGCACCTCGCGTTCGACGGGACCGAAGTGCTGAAGGGGATCGACGTCGATGTGCGGCGTGGCGAAGCCGTGACGATCATCGGTCCATCGGGCTCCGGCAAGAGCACGATCCTCCGATGCATGACGGGATTGCTGCGTCCGCAGCGCGGCAGCATTCGCGTGGGCGGTACCGCCGTGGACGCGCTGCGGACCGAAGCGGAACTGATCGCGCTGCGCAAGCGCGTGGGCTTCGTGTTCCAGCAGTACAACCTGTTTCCACATCTGACCGTGCTCGAGAACCTCGTGATCGCGCCGATGCGCGTGATCGGACGCGAGCGTGCGGAGACGGAGCACGATGCGCACACGCTGCTCGGCAAGGTCGGCCTGGCGGGCAAGGCGGGTGCCTATCCCGGCGAATTGTCGGGCGGCCAGCAGCAGCGCGTGGCGATCGCGCGCGCGCTGGCGATGCGGCCGGAACTGATCCTGTTCGACGAGGTCACCTCGGCACTGGATCCGGAAACCGTGGGCGAGGTGCTGACCGTGATTCGCGAACTGGTCGAGGACGGCCTGACCTGCGTACTCGTCACGCATGAAATGCGATTCGCCGCGGAGATCAGTCATCGCATCTACTTCACCGAGGCCGGCCGCATCGTCGAGCACGGACCGCCCGAGCAGATTTTCGGGCAGCCCGTTCACGACCGGACGCGCGCGTTCCTGCGCCGCGCGCTCGGCGCGGTGCCGCGGCTGCCGGCGTCGTTCAACGCGGCCCTTGTACCGCTCTCCCCAACACTGCAACCCGCGGAGGATCACGCATGAACGAAGCCCACCATCTGGGCCACCACACGCGCCTGCTGCATGCCGGCGCGGCGCGCCTTCACGACGGCATCGGACCGGTGAATGTACCGGTGGTACGCACGAGCACCGTGCGTTTCGACAGCGTGGAGACGCTGGCCGACCGGCAGCATCGCCGCGCCGCGCACGAGCGTGTGCCGACCTATGGCCGTCACGGAATGGATACGCACGCAGCGCTCGAAGACGCGCTGTGCGCGCTCGAAGGCGGACGGCGCGCCTTCCTGACGCCTTCGGGGCTGTCGGCAATCTCGCTGGTACTGCTCGCGCTGCTGGGGCCTGGAGATCATGCGCTGGTGTCGGACAGCGTCTATGCACCGCTGCGCCGGGTGGATCTCGATCTGTTGCGGCGGCTCGGCATCACGCTCGAGTATTTCTCGCCGGCCCATGACGATCTGGCATCGCGCATCCGACCCGAAACAAGGCTGCTGTACCTCGAGTCGCCGGGCTCGCTGCTGTTCGACGTGCTCGATCTTCCCGCGCTGACGGCCATCGCGCGCGAACGTGGCGTGCCGGTCGCGATCGACAATACCTGGAGCGGCGGCTGGTTCCTGCAGCCGCTGAAGCTCGGCGCCAATATCTCGGTGCAGGCGTCGACCAAATACATCGCTGGCCATTCCGACGTGATGCAGGGCGCGGTCATCGTCGACAACGACGATCTCGCCAGACGTATCGGCACGACGCACGAGGCGCTCGGCCTGACCATCGGCGCCGACGACGCCTACCTCGCACTGCGCGGTCTGCGGACGCTGCCGGTACGGCTTGCGCAGCATCAGGCCAACGCGACGGCAATTGCGCAATGGCTACATCGGCATCCACACGTGAGCCGCACGTTCTATCCCGTGCTGCCCGACGATCCCGGCCACGCGTTGTGGCAACGCGATTTCTCGGGCGCCAGCGGTCTCGTGTCCTTTGCGTTGCGCGGCGTGGATGCCGCCGCGGCGGGGCGGTTCGTCAATGCCTTGCGGCTGTTTGCGATCGGCGCATCGTGGGGCGGCTACGAGAGCCTCGCGCTGATCGCGCCACCCGAGCGGCTGCGGGCCTATCGGTCGTGGCAGGATCCCGCGCCGGTCATCCGCCTCCACGTGGGGTTGGAAGACGTGCGGGACCTGATTGCGGATCTCGAACAGGCCTTCCGTCAGGCCTTGCGCTGACGGAAGGCGTCATTCATCGCGCCGAGTTCACGAGCCGGAAGCCGATATCGCCCTCACGCTCGAGCTGTGCCACGAGGCCGATTTCCCAGTCGAGATACTCGCGGAAGCCCGCATGGCGCTGGACCTCGGTCGGCTGGTGATACGGGCTGAACCAGTAGTCGGCGTCGCCCGTGAGCACACGTGCCGCACCGCTTTCCGTGGGTAGTCCCGCCGCAATCCACGCCTGCGTGCCGCCGGTCAGCGCGCGCACGTCGCGCTTTGTGCGGGCCGACAGTTCGGCGGCAACGACGCGCGCGAGCACCCCGTCGGACGACGTCAGCAGAATGGCCTGTTCGGCGGGCAGATCGGCGACCAGCGCTTCCAGCTGATCCGGCACCGCGAACCACGCCCCCTGCGCATGGCGCTTCTCGTAGGGCGCGCGGCGTTCGACGTCGAACAGCCGCGCGTGTCTGGCTTCAAGTTGCTGGTGTGCCTGCTGCGCGGAGATCGTACCGGCCGGCGCGCGCGAGGCCAGTACCCGAACCGGTTCCGGTCCCGTTACGAGGTCGGCATTCGCCGCTGGCGTGAACACGAAGACCTCATGCGCGCCGAGTTGCGCGAGCCATGCGGCAGTGGTCAGCGCGCGCACGCCGTCGAAGTCCGCGAGCACGACGCGTGCGTGGCGCGTGCCCACATACTCGTCGGTGGCCTGCACGAGCTGGCCGCCCGGTGCCCAGCGCCAGTCCGGCAGGTGGCCGGATTCATACTCCGCGCGCGTACGAATATCGAATCGATAGATGCTACGCCCGTCCGCGCCGGCCACGGAATCTGCCTCGAACGCGGCCAGCGTGGCCGCGTCGATGCGGCGCACACCGGCCGCGGCGGCGACGCGTTCGGCACGCTCGCGGGCTTGGGCGAGACGCTCCGGGGAGGGTTCAGGCAGCGGGGTGGCGCGGCCATGCGCGAGCGCGCGGCCTTCGAGCAGCCACGCCATCGTGCCGTCCTTGAGCGAGACGACAGGATTTGGAATGCCCGCATCGATCAGCGTCTGCGCGCCGACGATGCTGCGCGTGCGGCCGGCGCAGTTGACGACGACGAGCGTTTCCGGACGCGGGGCGAGCTCCCCGATACGATAGACGAGCTCGGCACCGGGCACGCTGTGCGCGAACGGCAGGCTGAAGTCCGCGAACTCTTCCGTCGTACGGCTATCGACCACGACGATATCGTCGCCGCGCTCGATGCGCGCATGCAGGTCCCGCGCGTCGATCCACGGGGTGTGCTTGCGATGTTCGATGATTTCGCCGAACGCCTTGCCTGGCACGTTGCTGCCGGTAAAGCGCTCGTGGCCCGCAGCAACCCAGCCGGCCACGCCGCCTTCCAGCACGGCGACGTTGTGCCAGCCCAGCCGCACGAGCTTGGCCGCCGCGTCATGCGCGAGCTGGTCGCGGTTCTCGCCGCCATCGGTCAGCACGATGCGCGTGTCGCGGCGCGGCACGAGCCGGTCGATCAGCAACTCCAGCCGCCACAGCGGCGCGGATGCCGCCAGCAGCAGGTGGCCGTGTGCGAAGACGCCGGCCTCGCGCACGTCGAGCAGCGCAATCTCCTGGCCGTCCTGAAGTGAGGCCTTGAGCGTCGCGGCGTCGATCAGCGGTGCCGCAAGGCGGCGCGGCGGGCCGAACGTGCGGAAGCTGCCGCCCTGCGGGCTGTCGAACACCACTCGATGATGAAGGCGGTCCAGCGCGAGCCCGTAGAAGTGAAGATGCAGACCGCGATCCTCGCCGATCAGTTCGATCGTATGCACGTCGTCGGGCAGCAATCTGACCGACGTGCCGGCCACGACGTCGCTGTTGGCATGTTCGTGAAGATTGTCGCGCGCGGGGTCGTCGGTCTTCTCGCGCCTGAAGAATACATTGCGCTCGCGGCCCGCAATGCCGGCGATGATGGCCCACGTCGTATGGTCGTGCGGCGGCTGCGACTTGCCGGGCAAGCCAGCGGAGACATACAGCGCATACTGGCCGTCGGGATCCTCCGCAAGACGATAGACCTGCGCCGGATGTTCCGCCGTCACGCGGAAATGATCGTCCGGGAACAGGTCGCGCTGAAGGCCCAGATGCTCGAGTGCCGCGGCCACAGGCCTGAGGTGGTCGTGCGTCAGTGGGGCATCGGTATCGAGGTGTTGTCGGGCCGCCGCGATAAATGCCGCGACGGCGGCCTGGCGACGGGTATAGACATCGCCGGTGACGGCGGGATCGGTCGTGGAATCGGTGCTGGCGGGAATGGGAAGCGCGCTCATGCTGTTCAGTGGCGGACGGAAAAAGGGGAGATTGACGGAGCAAATTCCCACTCTATGAGTCCATCGCGGATAGCGGAACGAACAATTGCGCAGACTCTTATGCCTAACGCACCTTCACGCCGTCTCGCGCGCGTCGCATCTCCACAGCCACAGCAGCGGCGACACCATCGCGACCAGTGCCGCGCCATCGGCGACCACGTGCGACCATACGCCCGCCTGCAGCGAGAGCGCGATATCCTGCGGCGCCCAGATCAGCAGGCCGGCGAGCAGGGCGCCCCATGCGGTGCGTTGCCGGCTGCGGTAGCCAATGTGCACGAGCGCGAGCATCCAGACGGCGGTGCATTGCAGCGTGGCACCGAACAGGCCCATCCACCAGGCCTGTTGCGCACGGGCGGCGGCTGGAGCCGCGCCGTTCCAGAAGTACGCCTCGATGCCACGGTGATAGATGTCGAGCGTCGCGCCGTCAGCGAGCCACGCGCAGGCGATGCCACCGAGCAGGTGCGCGATGGCGACGGCGTAGAGCCACCATGCCATCCGATCGCGGATCGTGCCCGGCCCCGTGTCGCGCCGCGCCGCGGGTAGCGCATAGGCCGGGCACACGCCATCCTCGCAGGCCCGCACGTCGCGATACCCGAGCCATCGCGAGAACCTATACCGGTTGCGCGCAAAGCCGCGATACAGCACCGCCAGCCCAGGGCGCAGGAACGGCACGCGCAGCGGCCAGACGAGCCAGCGAAAACCCACCAGCGAGTAGGCCGCGAAGATGCAGTCGATGCCGACGAGCAGCCGGCCGTCCGCCGTGCGGCCGTGCACCTCGCGGTCGAGCGCGGCCATGTCCACGCCCAGCGGCGTGCAGTCGAAGTCCGGTTGCGCGATATCGACGAACGCGAGCCGTCCGTCGCGATCCCATTCGCCGAGCCGGCGCATCTCCGCCGCGCAGAATGGACAATGGCCGTCGTAGAACAACTCCAGATGCGTGGCTGGCATGACCGCTTTCTCCCGTTTCTTTAATTTCTGTCGTTACAGAAATTAAAGAATGGTTCGGGTGGAAAGTCAAGCGCGCGGCGCGGCGGTGAATTGCGCGAGTACCCAATCCCGCAGCAGGCCAGTCGCCGGGCGAGCCGCCGCGCGCTTGCTGTACACGAGGTCGTACCGAAAGCTCTCCAGCGTCAGGTCGAACGGCTGCACAAGCACACCCGCGGCAAGTTCGTCGGCGACGAGCGTCAGGCTCAGCAGGCCGATTCCCTGTCCGGCCACCGTGGCCTGCACCGCATGGACCTCCTCGGTGAACGCGAGCCCGCCGCTCGCTTCCACGCTCGTCATGCCTGCTGCCGCAAGCCAGTCCTGCCAGACGATCGCGCGTGGGTCGCCCTGTACTGCGGCGCCCCATTCGAAATGGATCAGCGTGGCGCGCCGCAGGTCTTTCTCGCTCGCAATCCGCAGGTCCGGCCGGCATACGGGCGCGAAGCGGTCGCCAAACAGCGGCTCGACGATTCGCCCCGGATACTGGCCCGACCCATAACGGATCGACGCATCGGCATCGCGATCGAGATCGATGACCGCGTTCGTGGCATCGAGCCGCAGCGTCCACTCCGGATGCGCCTTGCGGAAGGCGCCCGCACGCGCGGCAAGACATCGCGCGGTAAAGGCCACCGTGGAGGTGAGTGTGGCCACGCGCGCGTCGCTTGTCTGGCGTACCGATGCGATCGCGCGCTCGAACCCGTCGAGCCCGTCGCGAATGGCGGGAAACAACGCCTTGCCCCCATCGGTCAGGCGCACCTGGCGCGTCTGTCGTTCGAACAGCTTGATATCGAGCCATTCCTCGAGCTGGCGGATCTGATGGCTGACGGCGGTCGGCGTGACGCTGAGTTCTTCGGCGGCGTGCTTGAAGCTGTTGCGTCGCGCGGCTGCCTCGAATGCGCGGAGCGCGCTCAGTGGCGGAAGCTTTCGCATGATGAAGTTTTACTCATCCATGACCTGAGATATGACCATTTGTCCGGACACCCGGTGATGCCGATACTGGCTGCACGAGCTCGCACCGAAGGATGAGCTCAGTTCAACAAACGCCAACCATATCATGGAGCTTCTCATGCAACGCCAGCAAGTCCACACCGAGCCCGATCCATACGCGCCGTACCTGCTGTCGCAGGCGATTCGCGTGGGTGGATTCGTGTTCGTCTCGGGGCAGGCCGCGGTCGGCGACGATGGCAAGATCGACGGGCCCGGCGATTTCGATCGTCAGGCCGATCGCGCTTTTCGCAACCTGCAGCGCGCGCTCGAAGCGGGCGGCTCGGGGCTCGACCGTGTGGTCAAGGTCACGATCTTCCTGACCTCGATGTCGCATTTCGGCAAGATCGTCGCGTTGCGCCGCAAGTGGTTCTCGCAGCCGTATCCGGCCGACACGATCGTCGAGATCTCGGCGCTGTATTCGCCCGACGCGATGATCGAGATCGAAGCGATCGCCGTGGCCGACGGAGCCGCATCATGAGCGCCGGCCGCACCTTGTTCGATGCGGGCCAACTGGGCACGCTGCCATTGGCCAATCGCATTGCCGTGGCCCCCATGACGCGCATCAGCGCGACCGAATCGGGCGTGCCGACCGATACGATGCGCCGCTACTACGCGGGCTACGCACGCGGCGGCTTCGGGCTGCTGGTCACGGAAGGCATCTACACCGACCGCGCATGGTCGCAGGGCTATGCGGGACAGCCGGGGCTGACCGATGGCGAGCAGGCGTCAGGCTGGCGCATAGTGACGGACGCCGCGCATGCGGAGGGTGGCCGGATCGTCGCGCAACTGATGCATGCGGGTGCGCTGGCACAGGGCAACCGCTTCCGTGCCGATACGATCGGCCCGTCGGCGGTCACGCCGCGCGGGCAGCAGATGACGGTTTACGCGGGCAACGGTCCGTACGCGACGCCACGCGCGATGACAGAGCCCGATATCGATGCCGTGATCGATGGCTTTGTACGAGCCGCGCGGCTCGCACGCGATGTCGCGGGATTCGACGGGGTGGAAATCCACGGCGCCAATGGCTACCTGATCGACCAGTTCCTGACGGCCCATACCAATCTGCGCGACGACGCATGGGGCGGCACGATCGATCGGCGAGCGCGCCTGGCCGTGCAGATCGTGCGCGCCGTGCGCGAGGCCGTGGGCCCGGACTTCACGGTCGGCATTCGCATCTCGCAAGGTAAGGTCAACGACTTCACGCACAAGTGGCCCGAAGGCGTGGCCGGCGCGCATGCCGTCTTCCGGCAACTCGCCGAAGCGGGCATCGACTACCTGCACGTGACGGCGTTCGAAGCGTGGCAGCCTGCGTTCGCGGATGATGCGCGCAGCCTCGTGCAGCTGGCGCGGGAAGCGGTGCGCGAAGTAGCGCCCGGTTTGGCGATCGTGGCCAATGGCGGCCTGCACGACCCCGCGCGCGCGGCGGCAGCGCTCGCGCAAGGCGCGGACATCGTGGCGCTGGGGCGCGGCGCGCTGGCCAATCACGACTGGCCGCGCCGCGTGCGCGAGGGCATCGCGCCGCGGGAGTTCGATCCCGCGCTGCTGAGTCCGCTCGGCGATATCAAGCCGGCGGAACTCGCGGCACGGGCGTGACGGCGCTCAGACCTGCTGCTGGCCGCCATCGACGAACAGTTCCACGCCGTTGACGAAGCTGGCGTCGTCGGAGGCAAGGAACACGGCGGCGGCGGCAATCTCGTCGGGCTCGCCTACGCGGCCGAGCGGGATCTGCGAAGCCAGGTAATCGACGAGGCCCTGCTGCTGGGCCGTATCGGGACCGGCCAGTCCGACGAGACCCGGCGTGCGCGTCGCGCCCGGGCTCAGCGTGTTCACACGGACATTGCGGTCTTTGAGGTCGAGGATCCAGCTACGCACGAATGCGCGCACGGCTGCCTTCGATGCCGAATAGACGCTGAACGCGGGCGTGCCGGCGCTGCCTGCGGTCGAGCCCGTGAGAATCACCGACGCGCCCTTGGCCAGCAGCGGCAGTGCCTTCTGCACCGTGAACAGCACGCCCTTCACGTTGCGGTTGAACGTGTCGTCGTACTGTTCCTCGGTGATGCTGCCCAGCGGCAGCATCGAGCCGCCACCCGCGTTGGCGAACAGCACGTCCAGCTGGCCACGTTCGCCCTGGATCTGTTCGTAGAGCTGGTCGAGCTGTTCGAGCTTCGACGAATCGACGCGCACGCCGGTGGCATTGCCGATGGCGGCAACCGCCGCATCGAGTTCCGCCTGACGGCGGCCCGTCACGTAGACGAACGCGCCTTCCTTCGCAAAGCGCTTTGCGGTCGCGAGACCGATGCCGCTCGTACCGCCGGTGACCAGTGCGACCTTGCCTTCGAGTTTGCCTGCCATGATGTTTCTCCTTGAACGTTTGGGATCCGGGATCCGATGGAGAAACTGTATCGACGAACGAGAAGCAAAGAAATAGCAGTGATGACAAACTATCATTTCAAAAATGAAATGATCAGGCCGGGTGGGCTTTCCGGGTCAGCGCCCACATCACCCCCCATGCCGCCACCACGACGGCGCCCGCGACGGTCAGCGCATGGCCGACGCCCGCACGATCGACGAGCTGCCCGCCGGCCCACGCGCCGATGGCAATCGAGAGCTGGAAGTTCGTCACGAAGAGCGCCATGCCCGCCTCATGACCGGCGTCGCCCGACGCTTTTGCCATCCAGACCTGCAACGCCACGGGCATCGCGCCATAGGCGATCCCCCATACCGTCATGAGCGCCAGCACGGCCGCCGGCTGCGGGGCGGCGAATGCCAGCAGCACGACCGGCACCGCAATGGCGCCGATGGCCGCCATCAGCGTGCCCTGGGTGTGGCGGCCCGCATAGGCACCCGCGATAAAGTTGCCCGCCATCCCGACCAGCGTGTAGCCGAAGAGCAGGGTGGAGATCGCGGTGCCGCCAAAGCCGGCCTCATGCGAGAGGAACGGCGTGATGTAGGTGTAGGCGGCAAACTGTCCGACCAGCGCGATCATCATGACGAGCAAGCCGATACGGCTTTGCGTGCCGAGCAGAAACGTTCTCAGCGACGACAGCGAGACCCGTTGCACGACGCGCAGCGGTGGCAGGCAGGCCATCGTGGCCGCCAGCGCGGCGAGCGACAGGGCTGCCGTGAGCCAGAATGCCGCGCGCCAGTGCCATAGTTCGCCGATCAGCGCGCCCGCCGCACCGCCGACGAGCATGCCCGCGGACACGCCCGCAAAGATGATGGAGGTGGCGCGTGGCGCGGACCCGGCATCGACGAGACGTGCGCCAAGGCCGGACCCGATGGCCCAGAAGCCGCCGAGGCCCACGCCGAACAGGACGCGCGCGAGCACGAGCACCGTGAACGAAGGCGCGAGCGCGGCAATCAGGTTCGACAGGACCAGCAGCGTGCCGAGCATCCAGAGCAGCCAGCGGCGATCGAGCCGCCCCGCCAGCACCGTGATGGCGGGCGCGGACAGTGCGGCGAGCAGTCCCGGCGCGGAGACCATCCAGCCCGCGGCACCCTCGCTGACGGACAGGCCATGCGCGATGTAGCGCAGCAGCCCGACAGGCATGAACTCGGTCGTGCAGAACACGGCTGCCGTGAACGCGACGGCGAACACGGCAGGCCAGTGCTGCCGATGTGGAACGGCGGCGTCGGACCCGATGGCCGAAGGCGTCGGGAAGGTTGCATCCGACATGATGACTCCTCTGCTTGCGCGATAAAAACGATGCGACGAATCTATGCACGCAGGCGTTGCATATCAACGGGCCGGATGGCACAACACTTCGGAACATAATTCCGCAATGGCGGCGCAAGGGCGCGCGCGCCGCGTGCTATAGTCCGCGCCATCTCGCCCCACCCCCGTCGCCGCCATGGACAAGCTCGGTTCCGTCGATGCATTCGTCAAAGCCGCCGAGATTCGCAATTTCAGTGAGGTGGGGCGCCAGCTCGGCATCTCGGCGTCGGCCGTCGGCAAGGCCATCTCGCGGCTGGAGCAGCGGCTCGGTGTGCGGCTGTTCCATCGCAGCACGCGCAGCATCACGCTGACACCGGAAGGGCAGCTGTTCCTGAGCCGGTGCCAGCGCATCGTCGAAGAACTGGAGGCGGCGGAGGCCGAGCTGTCGGCCGCGTCATCGCCGAAGGGCCAGCTGCGCGTAAGCCTGCCGCTGGTGGGCGCGTTGCTGCTCCCCGTCCTGAGTTCGTTTATCCGCGAGTACCCCGACATTCGGCTCGAACTCGATTTCTCCGATCGCATGGTCAACATCATCGACGAGGGATTCGACGTCGTGCTGCGCACCGGTGACGCCGCGGACTCGCGGCTGGTCACGCGTGCGCTGGGCTACTACACGCCGCAGATCGTCGCGGCGCCCGCCTATCTGTCGCGCCGTGGCGTGCCCGCATCGCCCGACGATCTGCTGCGCCATGCCTGTCTGCTGCATCGCTATCCGTCGACGGGCAAGGTCGATCGATGGCTGCTGCGCGAGGGCGACAACGTCCGGGAGATGGATCTGCCCGCGCTGCTGACCGTCAACACCGTGGAACCGCTGATCGAGATGGCGGAGCAGGGTCACGGGCTCGCCTATATCCCCAACTTCCTCGTCAGGCGACAGCTCGAGGATGGTCGCCTCGTGTCGGTGCTGTCTGACTATGCGACCGATCGCAAGGTGTTCCGCGCGGTATGGCCGTCGGGACGGCACATGTCGCCGAAAATCCGCGTCTTCGTCGATTACATGGCCAGGCATCTGTTCCCCGACGAAGGCAGCCGCACCGAGATCGTGCCGGCAAAGGCATCAGCGTAACGAAACCTCGCGTCCTTCGCGCGTGGACGTCGTCACCGCGTCGAGCAGTTCATGCAGCCGCACGGCATCGTGGAAGGTCGGCGCCTCGCGCGTCCCGTCGCGAACGTCCTGGGCATACGCAAGATAGAGTTCCGCAAGCTCCAGTACGGCGGATGGCAGCTCCGAAGCGGGCAGCCGGTCGTAGCTGACGGGGATTTCCAGCGGCTGCATCGGCTGATCGTCGCCGCGCGCGCCTTCGATGCGATAGTCGTCGCCCACGCCGCCGAATGCCGACGCGTTGGTCACGCGAAGATCGCCCTCGTCACCGGTGATGTCGATGCGCACGCCACGGCCGCTGCGCTTACCCGCTTCCAGATGCACCGACAACACGGCGCCGTCCGCCATGCGGCCGATCATCGCAAGCTGATCCGGTGCCGAAGACGGCAATACCTCGCCGGTCTGGCGAATCGTCACCGCTTTCATCTGATTCAACGCGAGCGCCGACACGCGTTGTGGCCATCCGGTCGCGGTGAACAGCATGTCGAGGAAGTGTCCCGCGTAGATCGCGACCGCACTCGAGAAGTTCTCCACCGGTACGGTCCAGCGTAACGCCGCGGAGCGTGTCGCGCCGAACGAATCCATGCTGACGTGGATGCGCACCGAGCGAATGCGTCCCACGTGGCCCGTCTGCAGCAGATCGCGCAGGTAACGATTGTGCGGCGCCAGCCGGCGCTGCAGACCGACGATGTGGCGGACGCCCGCCGCATCGGCCAGCCGCGCGAGTTCGCGCGAAGTTTCCGTCGTCGTGGTCAGCGGCCATTCGCAGTACACGTGCTTGCCCGCGGCAATGACCTTGCGCACGGTCTCCGCGTGCTGGGGCGCCGTGTTCAGCACGACGACCAGATCGACCTCCGGATGATCGACCAGTTCGTCGAGCGTCGCCATGACTTGCTGAATGCCGTGCGCATCCGCCGCCGCTCGCGCGGCTTCGGGACGCGTGCTCCAGAGTGCGCGCAACTGGTACTGCGGCAGTAGCTTCAGTACCCGGACATGGCCATGGATGGCCCAGTTGCCAATACCCACGAGGCCGACGCGGATCGGCATTGCGGTACCCCGTTCATTGCTGGATGCGGACATGTGACATCACCGTCGAGATTGAGATTGCCGGAAATATAGGCCGCTGCGGCGCTTTCGGCATCGCGATTTCCGTCGCAACACTTCGGCCCAAGATTCCTTAATCGGCGCGGAAGATCGTGGCAGCCTCATCCAACCTCATCATTCAGGAAGGCTCATCCATGTCTGTCACGTCTAGCGCGATGCCCACGCATCGCATTCCTCCTCCCATCTACCTGCTGGCGCTCGGCGCGTTTGCCATCGGTACGGAAGGCTTCATGATCTCGCCGCTGCTGCCACGCCTTGCCGCGGATCTCGGTGTCGGCATCGAACAGGCCGGCCAGCTTGTCACGGCATTCGCGCTAGCGTACGGCATCAGTTCGCCGATACTGACGGCCGCCACCGGCGGCCTCAACCGGCGCGCGCTGCTGCGCGCGAGCATGATCGTGTTCGCGTTGTCCAACGTGCTGGCGTGCCTTGCGCCCGGTTACTGGTGGCTGATGGCCGCACGCGTGCTGCTGGCGCTGTCGGCCGGGTTGTTCGTGCCGGGCGCCAATGCACTCGCGGGAGCGATCGTGCCGCCCGAGCGGCGGGGGCAGGCGATTGCCGTCGTCAATGCGGGCATTACGGTCGCGCTGGCATTCGGTGTGCCGCTTGGCGCCGTGATCGGCCAAGCGCAGGGATGGCGCATGACCTTCGCCGCCGTGGCGGGACTGGCTGCCATCGCCGCGCTCGGTGTGCATCTGGGCGTGCCGCGCGAGATCGGCGCGGGGCTCGCCACCGCCACGCTGCGCGAGCGGCTGTCGGTGGCCGCGCGCCCCGCGGTGCTTGCCACGTTGCTTGCCACCACGATGTGGGCGACCGGCGCGTATACGGTCTATACCTATCTGGCCCCGTTGGTCACGCAACTGACCACGTTACACGAAGGTCAGATCGGCATCCTCATGTTTGCGTGGGGAATATCGGCGGCGCTTGGCGTATTCATCGGCGGCGGTCTCGCCGACCGCCTAGGCCCGCTGCGCGTCATCGTGCCATCGGTCACGATCATCGGAATCGCATTCCTGTCGCTCGCGGCGGATGCCCGATGGCTGTCGGCCTCGCAGGCGACGATCCCCGTGATTGCAGCGCTGCTGGTCTGGGCGGTCTGTCACTGGGCCTTCTATCCGGCCCAGCAGGCGCGCCTCATGAGCCTGTCCGGTGTTGGCGCGGCCTCCATCGCCCTCTCGCTCAACGCGTCGTTCATGTACATCGGCTTCTCGATCGGCGCGAGCGTCGGCGCCATCACGCTCGCGCACGTCTCCGTGGGTGCGCTTGGCGTGGCAGGCGGGCTGTTCGAGTTCGCGTCGGTCGCGGTGACGCTGCTCATGCTGGTCTGGCGGAGACGGCCGGCTGCCGGCGATTGCGGACTGTCCTGTCCGAAGTGAACCAACGCGCAGCCCGTTTTTCCGGCGGGCTTCGTGCCCTAGATTGTCCTCACGCAAGACACGCGCTCAACCCAATTGCAGGAGGTACACCATGTCCAGTCTCTTCACCCCCGTCCGCGTCGGCCCCTACGAGATCTCGCATCGCGTCGTGCTGGCGCCGCTGACGCGCATGCGTGCCGAGGACGGCGCGGTGCCCGGGCCGCTGATGGCCGAATATTATGCGCAACGCACGTCGCCAGGCGCGCTGCTGATTGGCGAGGCCACCATCGCGGCGCCGAACGGCAACGGGTACCTCGGCGCGCCGGGGCTCTACGACGACAGCCAGATCGCCGGATGGAAGCTGGTCACGGACGCGGTACACGCGAAGGGCGGCACGATCTTCCTGCAGCTCTACCACGCCGGCCGCCAGTCGAATGCCGAAGTCCAGCCCGCCGGCAGCCAGCCGGTCGGCCCGTCGGCCATCCCGCACGGCGGCGTGGCCTATACGCGGTCCGGCTGGGTGCCCAATACCCCGAACCGCGCGCTGGAGACCGACGAGGTCGCGGCGCTCGTGGAAAGCTTCCGTGAGGCCGCCCGGCGCGGGGTCGAGGCGGGCTTCGACGGCGTAGAGCTTCATGCCGCCAACGGCTATCTGTTCGACCAGTTCCTGCAGGATGGCAGCAACAAGCGCACGGACCGCTATGGCGGCTCGTTCGAGAACCGCGCCCGCTTCCTGCTCGATGCGACGCGCGCGGTGATCTCGGTATGGGGCAGCGACAAGGTGGCCGTCCGGCTCGGGCCGAGCGGCTCGTGGGGCGATATGTCGGACAGCGATCCGGAAGGCCTGTTCACGTATGTCGCCGCCGAGCTCGACAAGCTCGGGCTCGCCTACCTGCATCTGATCGAGCCGCGCATCGCCGGCAACATCGAGGACGAGGCGCGCGACCAGACGCCCGTGGCCGCGGCGCTGATGCGCAGGTTCTTCCACGGCACGATCATCGCGGCAGGCGGCTTCACCGGCAAGAGCGCGGAGGCCATCGTGGCCAGCGGCGATGCGGACCTCGTGGCGTTCGGCCGTCACTTCATCGCGAATCCGGACCTGCCCGAAAGGCTGCGCCGCAACTTGCCACTGAACCCGTACGACCGGGCGACCTTCTTCGGCGGTACCGAGGTGGGGTACACCGACTACCCGTTCCTGGCCGAACGCATGGCCGCCTAGGCAGGCGCCGCGCCCGGGGTCTGGCGTCGTTCAGGGCCGCACGCCAAGCTTCTCCAGCCGATACACGAACTGCCTTACCGTCAGGCCCAGCATCTGCGCCGCGCGCGACTTGTTGCCGCCGCAGTCGATGAGCGCCTGTTGCAGCGTCTGCGCCGAGTGGGAGTGCGCGGGCGTGTAGGGGCGCACGAGCGACGGGACGCGGTCGTCGGCCGCCGGCGCGTCGTGCCGCGCGACGCGCGACGGGACAGCCGCGGGAGCGCTCGACGCACGGTCCGTTGCATCGGGCTTCGGCAGGATGCGCTCGACCTCCGCCTCATCGACGATCGCGCCCTGCGCAAGCAGCACGAGCCGTTCGATCAGGTTCGAGAGTTCGCGGATGTTGCCGGGCCAGTCGTGGTTCTGCAGCCGGTTGATCGCGGCCTGCGTGAGGTTGACGTTGCGCTGGTGCGTCTGGTTGATGTGGTTGAGGAAATGGAGCACCAGCGCGGGGATATCCTCGCGCCGGTCGGCCAGCGCCGGCAGCCGGATGGGAATCACGTTGAGCCGGTAGTAGAGGTCCTGCCGGAACGCGCCGCGCGCGGCCTCCTGCTCGAGGTCGCGATTGGTGGCGGCGACGAGCCGCACGTCGATCGCAATCTCGCGCTTGCCGCCCAGCCGCGTGATCGTGCCTTCCTGCAGCGTGCGCAATAGCTTGGTCTGCATGGATAGCGGCAACTCGCCGATCTCGTCGAGGAAGATCGTGCCCGTGTTGGCCTGCTCGAACCAACCCGCGCGCGCGGCATTGGCGCCCGTGAACGCGCCGCGCTCGTAGCCGAAGAGTTCCGACTCGAACAGCGTCTCGGGAATCGCCGCGCAATTGATCTTGATAAAGGGCTGCTCGCGCCGCGGGCTGGCCAGGTGCAACGCGCGCGCGAACAGCTCCTTGCCCGTGCCGGACGCCCCCATCAGCAGCACGCTGGCCGTGGCGTCGGACACGCGTTCCAATTCCGAGATCGCCTGCAGCACCGAGGGCGCCGTACCGACGATCCCGTAGCGCGCGGCTTCGGTCTGGAGCGCGCGGGACAGCATCTCGTTGCGTTGCTCGAGCACCTTCGTGCGCGCGCGCAGCGTCGCCTGCAACTGCAGCAGCTGCCCGGCCAGCGTCGCGAGAATGCGCAGGATCGTCAGGTCGTCGCTGAGCGCGCGATTGCGGATGCGGATGCGATGGCAGGCCAGCACACCGACGGTCTTCTGCTCGATCTTGATCGGCATGGCGATGAACGACACCATGCCCTCGGGCAGATGCGCGCGCTGCACCGCGCGAAACAGGAAGCGCGGCTCCTGGTCGATGTCCTGCACGATGGTCAGCTGTCCCGCCGCCAGCACGCGGCCCGTGATCCCTTCACCGACCTTGTAGACGCCGAGCGCCGTCTCCTTGCGCGTGAGGCCGTACGCAAATCGAATGCTTGCGGTGTCGGTCTCCTCGTCGAGCAGCACCACGCGTCCGCGGTTCAGGCCCAGCAGCTCCGACATCAGATGCAGCATCTCGCGCAGGGTCACGTCCGGCGACAGGCTGCGCCCCACCAACGCCATGACCTGCTCCAGCAGCAGCATCTCCTGCTGGCGCCAGTAGCCGAGTCCGGCTTCGGGGTCCGATTCCGGGATGGGGGCCTGTTCCTTCACGGGTTTGCTCCTCGTTCGCGTCGCGATGAGTATCGCCTATTGGTCGACAAAATGTCGACAATGTCGACATTTTGTTGGGCGGCAGATGCCGGTTCGTGCCGTTTGAATTTTCAGTAAAGCGTTTGAAAATCAATAGTTTGCGTGCGTTTCGACGCGTTGGCACGGCGATTGCGATAAAGGCTGTGCAGGCACGTTTGCCTGTCCTGAATCCAACACAAACGGAGCACGCCTTGACCACCGAGACCGTCACCACCTACCTGCGACCGATCGATCGCGAAGGCCTTCTGAAGTTTGCCGCCTCCGGCCGCGAGAACCCCGAGCGCCGCGGCATCAACAAGGTCCACACCGTCATGAAGGGCCAGTTCCGCTCCTGGAGCTTCACCGGCGATCACAACCCCGTGGTCGTCGACGAGCCCCCGCACCTGTTCGGCGAGAACACCGTGCCGGCACCGGGCGAGATCGCGCTGTCGGCACTGGGCGGCTGCCTGTGCGTCGGCATCACGGCCGTGGCCACGTATCGCGAAGTCCGCCTGTCGCGCCTCGAAGTGTTCCTGGAAGCCGATATCGGCAACTCGGCCGCATGGGGCGCCGGCGGTGCCGAGCGCCAGCCGAAGGACATGGGGTTCCAGGCCATTCGCGTGAAGGTGCTGATCGAGGGCGACGCCACGCGTGAACAGCTCGACGACATCGTGCAGCACGCCAACTTCCACTCGCCGGTGGCCAACACCATGCGCAATCCGGTGGCGTTCTCGATCGGCCTGGCCGACTGACGACCGATTTCGCGCGACACCGCGCACCGCAGGTCAAGAACCACGGGAGAACCGCCATGACCACCGTTGTAGCCAGTGCACCGATATTCGAGCCATCGTGGACAGACGCCATGGTGATGCAGCGCGTGACGTCGATCGCCGACGGACCGCTGGCCGATGCCGCCTATCGCATCGATCACGAGGGGCACTATCCGCGCGAGATCATGGCCGACCTCGGCAAGGCCGGCGCATTCGCCGCGCATCTGTCCGGCAGCGGCGGCCGCTATGGCCTCGCGCTCGATGCGATGCGCGCGATCAGCCGGCGCTGCGGTTCCACCGGTTTTCTGGCGTGGTGCCATGACGTCTGCGGCCTCTATATGGAGGCCTCGGGCAACCCGGCGCTGCAACGGCTGCTGGCCACGCACGCAACGGGCGAGACGCTCGGCGGTACGGCATTGTCCAATCCCATGAAGGCATTCGCGGGCATCGAGAAGATGCTGCTGCGCGCCACGCGTGTCGCGGGGGGCTATCGCGTGAGCGGCGCACTGCCATGGGTCAGCCATATCGCGCCGGGACAGTACTGCGGGGCCATCGCCACCGTGTATCGCGATGACGGCACGCCGTCGCACGACATCATGTTCATGCTCCATTGCACGGGCGCGGTCACGCTGCGCCAGTGTCCCGAGTTCTCCGGAATGGAAGGCACGAGCACATGGGGCGTGCGCGTGGACGATCTGTTCGTCGGCGAAGACCTGCTGATCGCGGATCCCGCGCAGCCGTTTATCGCGCGTATTCGGGCCGCGTTCATCCTGCTGCAGATCGGGATGGCGACGGGCATCGTCCAGGGCAGTATCGATGCGATGCAGGAAGTGGAGCCGTTGCTCGGTCACGTGAACCGCTTTCTCGGCGACCGGCCCGACGAGATGCAGGGCGAGCTCGACGAGCTCGAGCAGCGCGTGGCCCGGCTCGCGGCGAACCCGTTCGACGGCAGCAAGGACTATCTGCTCGACGTGCTGGATGCGCGCGCGCAGGGCGCCGAGCTTGCGCTGCGCGCTTCGCAGTCCGCGCTGCTGCATCAGGGCGCGCGTGGCTACCTCGTGAGCTCGGCCGCGCAACGGCGCATCCGCGAAGCGCACTTCGCGGCGATCGTCACGCCGGCCATCAAGCATCTGCGCTGGGAAATGGCGCGCCTGTCGCGCGAGGAGGTGCCGGCATGAGCGCGATGTCGAAACCATGGCGCCAGTTCATCTGTCGCGCATGCGGGCTTATCTATGACGAGGAGAAGGGCGACGCCGACAGCGGCATCGCGCCGGGCACGCGCTTCGAGGACATTCCCGAAGACTGGGAGTGCCCGCTGTGCGGCGTGGTCAAGGCGGACTTCGAGCCTTACGTCGTCGTCATGATGCCGGCACCGTCGGCGTCCGCGGCGCCCCTGGCCGCGCGCGGTCGTGGAGTCGCGAATCGTGGAGTTGCGATTCGTGGCGTTGTGATCGTCGGCGCGGGCATCGCGGGCTGGAGTGCGGCGGAGGCCATCCGGCGCCTCGATCGCGATGTGCCCATCACGATGGTGACGTCCTGCATGGGCGATCGCTATCACAAGCCCGAGCTGTCCATCGCGCTGAGCCGCGGCATGGTCCCCGCATCGCTTGTGCGCGAGACGGCCACCGATGCGGCACGCCGGCTGGGTGTGCGCTTGCTTACCGAAACCTTCGTCGTCGGCCTGACGCCGGCGACGCACCAGCTGCGCACCACGCGCGGCACGCTGCACTACACGCATCTGGTCATGGCGATGGGCGCGCGACCCGCGATGCCCGCGGCGCTGCCGCCGGCGCTGTGCTGGCGCGTCAACGACCTTGCCGGATGGAGTCGCCTGCAGGCACGCATCGGCGATGGCCGGCGCCGCATCGCCATCGTCGGCGCAGGCATGATCGGCTGCGAACTCGCGGAGGACTTCGCGCGCGCGGGCCACGACGTCACGCTCATCGACGCGCAGCCGCTGCCGCTGGGCAACATGCTGCCGGAAGCCGCCGCGCTGCGGCTGCGCGCGGGCCTCGCGCAGACCGGCGTGAAGTTTGCGGGCACTCGCGTGGTCGCCGGCCTTACGCAATCGGCCGACGGCGGCAAGCGCCTGACGCTGGACGACGGCGCGACGATCGACGCCGACGAGGTGGTCGTGGCCATCGGTCTCGTCACCGATAGCCGCGTGGCACGTGGCGCGGGACTTGCTTTCGACAAGGGCATCGTTGTCGACGCGCAAACGCTCGAGACGAGCGCGCGCGATGTCTATGCATTGGGCGATTGCATCAGCCTGAACGGCGCGCCGTGCCGCTTCATCGAGCCGATCGCGCAGCAGGCGTCGGCCATCGCGCATGCGGTGACGGGCCACGGCGATGCACGCTACGAACATCGCCAGCCCGTGGTGCGGCTCAAGACGCGGTCCGTACCCATCGTGGTGCATGGCACGCCCATGCGCGACGGTGAGTGGCGCGTGCTCGACGACACGGCCGATTTTCTTCATATGCAGCAGTGGCGCGACGGCGTGGCCATCGCGACGCTGCAGGCGGGTACCGCCAGACAGGCCATCGCGGCCTGAGCATTCCCGAGTATTTCCCAAAACGACCTATCAACGATTCAGGGGTGCCCGAGATGAACGAACCGACCAAGCGAGGCGATCAGAGCCTGTACCGACCCTACGACGCGGACACGTCGCTGTCCGGCTGCCAGTGCGGCCGGCATTATTCGCAGGAGGCCCACGATCGCGCGAGCGACGCCGAATCGCTCTCGAACGACTTCGTCGAAGCGGCGGCCGTGCGGGCGCTGTTTCCCGAGGATGCGACGCGCCGCAACCTGCTCAAGGCCGTCGGCGCCAGTGCCGTCATGGCCGCGGTGGGTTCGCTGCTGCCGATGGACGACCTGCGCGCCGCCGCGCTGGAGAAGCCGGGCACGCTCGAAAAGAAGTCGCTGAAGGTCGGCTTTATTCCGATCAATTGCGCCACACCGCTGATCATGGCCTCGCCGATGGGCATGTACGAGGCGCAGGGCCTCGACGTCACGCTGGTCAAGACCGCCGGCTGGGCGCTCGTGCGCGACCAGATGCTCAATCGCGAACTCGATGCGTCGCACTTCCTCGCGCCGATGCCGCTGGCCATCTCGATGGGCCTCGGGTCGTCCGCGCAGCCGATGCGCGTGGCCACGATCCAGAACATCAACGGCCAGGCCATCACGCTCGCGCTCAAGCACAAGGACAATCGCGACCCGCGCAACTGGAAGGGCTTCAAGTTCGCGATTCCGTTCGAATACTCGATGCACAACTTCCTGCTGCGCTATTACCTCGCGGAGCATGGGCTCGACCCGGACCGCGACGTGCAGCTACGCGTGACGCCGCCGGCGGAGATGATCGCCAACCTGCGCGCCGGCAACATCGACGGCTTCCTCGGGCCGGATCCGTTCAACCAGCGCGCCGTGTACGACCAGATCGGCTTTATCCACATCCTGTCGAAGGATATCTGGAACGGCCACCCGTGCTGCGCGTTCGGCACGTCGCAGGCCTTTATCGAACAGAACCCGAACACGTTCGCGGCGCTCTACCGCGCGGTGCTCAATGCGGCCGCCATGGCGCGCAAGCAGGAGAACCGCGCCGAGATCGCCAAGGCCATCGCGCCGGCCAATTATCTGAACCAGCCGGAAACCGTGATCCTGCAGGCGCTGAGCGGCCGCTTTGCCGACGGGCTCGGCAAGGTGCGGAACGAACCCGACCGCGCGGACTTCGACCCGATGCCCTGGTACTCGATGGCCACGTGGATGCTCACGCAGATGAAGCGCTGGGGCTATATCAAGGGCGACGTCAACTATCAGCAGATCGCGCAGCAGGTGTTCCTGCTGACCGACGCGCAGAAGCAGATGGCGGCGCTCGGCATGACGGAAGGCGCCAGCGCGGGCAAGAACGGCAATCGTCCGATCACGGTCATGGGCAAGGCTTATGACGCCAGCGCGCCGCAGCGCTACGTCGATAGCTTCGAGATCAAGCGCGCCTGAGGCAGGAGGAGCCATGACGACGCAAATAAAGATCCGCGCCGCGATCCTGTCGCTGGTGATGTTGATGCTGCTGCTCGGCATCTGGCAGGTCACGACGCAGCCCCGCAGCGCGGCTGCGCCGCACGCCGCGCAGAGTGGCGCCGATGCGGACGCGGCCGAATATGCCGCGCTCATGGGGCAGGCGCCGCCGGCCGGTGCCGCGCAAGGCGCCGGCGAGAAGCGCGCGATGGGTTTCCCGACGCCCGCGCAGTTCGCCACGGTAGCGCTGGGGCATCTCAAGAGCCCGTTCTACGACCGCGGCCCCAACGACAAGGGCGTCGGCATCCAGCTCGCACACTCGCTCGTGCGCGTGGGCCTCGGCTATCTGCTCGCGATGATCGTCGCCATTCCGCTCGGCTTCGTCATCGGCATGTCGCCGCTGCTCTACCGCGCGATCGATCCGTTCGTGCAGGTGCTCAAGCCGATCTCGCCGCTCGCGTGGATGCCCATCGCGCTGTACACGATCCAGGACTCGACGGTGTCCGGGATCTTCGTGATCTTTATCTGCTCCATCTGGCCGATGCTGATCAATACGGCATTCGGGGTGGCGGGCGTGCGCAAGGACTGGCTCAACGTCGCGCGCACGCTCGAAGTCTCGCCGCTGCGCAAGGCGTTCTGCGTGGTCCTGCCCGCGGCCGCGCCGACCATCATCACGGGCATGCGGATCTCCATGGGCATTGCCTGGCTGGTGATCGTCGCGGCGGAGATGCTGATCGGCGGCAGCGGCATCGGCTACTTCCTCTGGAACGAATGGAACAACCTCTCGCTCTCCAACGTGATTTTCGCGGTGCTCGTGATCGGCGTGGTGGGGATGGTGCTGGACATGCTGTTTGCACGGCTTCAACTGAAGGTGAGTTATGCGGAATAAGAACGCGGTGTTTCTCTCGGTTCAGGGGCTGAGCAAGCGCTATCGCCCTGACCTGCCGCCGGTGTTCGAGAACGTCGGCTTCGAGATCGAGCGCGGCGAGTTCGTCTGCGTGATCGGCCATTCGGGCTGCGGCAAGAGCACGATCCTCAATGTACTGGCGGGCCTGGAGGAGGCAAGCGGCGGCTACGTGATCATGGACGGCAAGGAAGTGTCCGGCCCGAGCCTCGACCGCGGTGTCGTCTTCCAGGGGCACGCGCTGATGCCGTGGCTGACGGTGGAGCAGAACATCGCGTTCGCGGTGCGCTCGCGGCATCCGGACTGGTCGCGCCGGCAGATCGCCGAGCACGGCGCGCGCTTTATCGAAATGGTGGGCCTGACGGCCGCCGCCAAGAAGAAGCCGTCGGAGCTGTCGGGCGGCATGAAGCAGCGCGTCGGCATTGCGCGCGCGTTCTCGGTGGAGCCGAAGATGCTGCTGCTGGACGAGCCGTTCGGCGCGCTCGACGCGCTCACGCGCGGCGTGATTCAGGACGAGCTGCTCCGGATCTGCGCGGCCACGCATCAGACCGTGTTCATGATCACGCACGACGTGGACGAGGCGATTCTCCTGGCGGACAAGATCTTCCTGATGAGCAACGGGCCCAAGGCACGCATTGCCGAGATCGTCGTCAACACGCTGCCGCGCGAGCGCACGCGGGAGACGATCCATCACGATCCGCAGTTCTATCGCATCCGCAATCACCTCGTCGATTTTCTCGTTCGTCGTTCCACGACGATCCAGCAGCGCTCGGGCGATGTCGCCGAGCTGCCTGTCACGCGTATCGTCCGACCCGGCCTCGAGGCGGGCGACGACACCGCGATCGTTCTTACCGCTTGACCACAACCTGCCAGGAGGCAACATGATTTCCAGCCGTGAAGAAGTGACCCAGATGATCGTTTCCGCCAAGGTCCGCAAGGGCATCAAGTGGGCGGACGTGGCCGAACTGACCGGCATGTCGAAGGAATGGACGACGGCGGGCTGCCTCGGCCAGATGACGTTCGACAAGCCGCAGGCCGAGGCCATCGGCAAGCTGTTCGAACTGTCGGACGAGGCCGTGGCGTGGCTGCAGGTGGTGCCCTACAAAGGCTCGCTGCCGACCGCCGTGCCGACGGATCCGCTGATCTATCGCTGGTACGAACTGGTCAACGTGTACGGCACGACGATCAAGGAACTGATCCATGAAGAGTTCGGCGATGGCATCATGAGCGCGATCGACTTCTCGATGGACATCCAGCGCACGCACGATCCGAAGGGCGATCGCGTGAACGTCGTGCTGTCGGGCAAGTTCCTGCCCTACAAGACGTACTAAGCTGTCCGCATGTCCGCGCTTATCGAACCCTTCTTCGATCCCGTTTCGGCCACGTTCACGTACGTCGTGCGCGCGGAGGGCGACGCGCGCTGCGCGATCATCGACCCCGTGCTCGGACTGGACGTGCGGCATGGCCGCGTGGTCACGGAGCCGGCCGATCGCGTGGCGGACTATGTGCGCGCGCACGGGCTGGAGGTGCAGTGGCTGCTGGAGACGCACGTGCATGCCGACCACGTGTCGGCATCGGCGTACCTGAAGGCGCGACTGGGCGGGCGCATCGGTATCAGCGAACATATCGTGCAGGTGCAGCGCGTGTTCGGCGAGACGTTCAATCTCGCCGGCTCGGCCGGGGATACCTGCTTCGATCACCTGTTCGGTGACGACGAGCCATTCACCATCGGCTCGCTGCACGCCACGACGATGCACGTGCCGGGCCATACGCCGGCCGACATGGCTTATCGCATCGACGGCGACGCGGTGTTCGTGGGCGATACGCTGTTCCACCCCGACGTGGGCACCGCCCGCTGCGATTTTCCCGGAGGCGACGCCACCACGCTGTACCGCTCGATCCGCCGGCTGCTGTCGCTGCCGCCGGAGACGCGGCTGTTTCTTTGCCACGACTACCCGCCACCCGATCGTCCGGAAGTGCGCTGGGAAACCGACGTCCAGACGCAGCGCCGCGCCAATGTCCATGTTCGCGACGACATGACCATGGATGACTTCGTCGCCATGCGCACCGCGCGCGACGCCACGCTGGCGTTGCCGAATCTGTACTTCCCCTCGGTGCAGATCAATATCCGCGCCGGGCGCATGCCCGAAGCGGAGGATAATGGCACTTCCTATCTGAAGGTGCCGCTTGCCGCGCACCATGCGTGAGGGTTCGATGAACGCGAAGGATCACTGGGAGCATGTCTACGGCACGAAGCCGGCCGCGGGCGTGAGCTGGTTCCAGCCGCACGCGCACCGGTCGGTGGATCTGATCCGGAAGACGGGCGCGGGTGAGACCGCGGCCATCATCGACGTCGGCGGCGGCGCATCCACGCTGGTCGACGATCTGCTGGCCGATGGCTACGCCGACCTGACCGTGCTGGACCTGTCGGAGGCCGCACTGGCCGTGGCGCGCGGCCGTCTCGGCGCGGCAGCCGCGCGCGTGACGTGGCTCGCCGCCGATATCACGACGGCGCAATTGCCGCGCCACCGGTACGACGTGTGGCACGATCGCGCCGTGTTTCACTTCCTGACGACCGACGAAGCCCGGGCGGCCTACGTGCGCGCGGTGCTGAACGCGGTGCGCCCCGGTGGGAGCGTCATCGTCGCGACCTTTGCGGAAGACGGCCCCGAGCAGTGCAGCGGCCTGCCGGTACGGCGCTACAGTGGCGACGCATTGCATGCGGAGTTCGGCACGCCGTTCACGCTGCTGGGGCAGGAGCGCGAAGCCCACGAGACACCGTTCGGAACCGTGCAGCAGTTCGTCTATTGCCTGTGCCGCAAGGATACGGACGACTGACGGGCACCCGTCAACGGGTCACCAGTCGCGCGAGTTCGCGGATACCGGCGTCGATGCGCTCGACCGGAATCGACGAGAAGCCGAACCGGATGTGATGGCCGCCATCGCGCGAGTCGAGGAAGAACGGTTCGCCGGGCTCGACGAGAATGCCGTGCGCGCGTGCGATATCGAGCAGTTCCGCCGTGCGTACCCCATCCGTGAAGTGGCCCCATAGCGCCGAGCCGCCGGACGGGGCCGTAAACGCGAGCGAGGGAATGTAGCGCTTGAGCGCTTCCGTCAGTGCATTGGCCCGCATCGCCAGCGCATCGCGCATGCGGAACATCAGCCGGTCATAGTGGCCATGCTCGATGAACAACGCCGCCGCAAGCTGGTTGTTGGCCGGGGGATGGCGGATCATCATGCGCCGCAGCAGCCGAAGCTCGGTGATGACCTCCGCGGGCGCGACGATATATCCGATGCGCAGGCCCGGCGACAGCGTTTTCGACAGGCTGCCGACATAGATCACGCGCTCGTCGCGATCGAGTGCCTTGATGGCCGGCAACGGTTGCCCCTGATACTGCGTCTCCGCATCGTAGTCGTCTTCGATGAGCACGCCATCGGCGCGGCGGGCCCACTCGAGCAGCGCCAGCCGCCGCTCGTTGTTCAGCGTGACGCCGGTCGGGCATTGGTGACTCGGCGTGCAGTAAAGGTACCGGCAATCGCGCAGGCGCGCCTCGTCGGGCACGAGCCCCCGCGCATCGACGTCGAGGCCCACGAGCGTGGCGCCGCGCCGTCGCAGGATATTGCGCGCGTCCATGTAACCGGGATCTTCCACGCCAACGCGTGTGCCCGGTGAGATCAGCAGTTCGGCCAGCAGATAGAGCCCCTGTTGCGCCCCGACCGTCAGCAGGATCTCCTCGCGCCGCGCGGCGATGCCCCGGCGGGGCAATACGCGGCGAATCAGCTGGTCCACCAGCGAATGATCGTCATGGTCGATCGCATCGGGCGCCCAGCCGCGAATCGCGCCGACGTCCAGCGCGTGCCGGCTGCATTCGCGCCAGTGCGCGACCGGGAACAGCGTCGGATCGAACTGGCCGTAGATGAACGGATAGCGGTAGCGCTGCCAGTCTCGCGGCTTGTCCAGCCATCGGCTGTCCGCGACACGGCCGCTCAGACGCTGGCTCCATTGCACTTGCGTGGTGCCAGGCTGCACCAGGTCGGCGTGAGCGTCCTCGATCACGCCGACCTGCGCCGCCGGCGTCTGCGCGACATTGCGCGGGCTGACGAAGTACCCGCAGCGCGGCCGGTTTTCGATAAAGCCGTCTTCCGTCAGCCGCTCGTAGACGAGCACGACGGTGTTGCGCGAAATCTCCAGCATCTCGGCCAGTTCGCGGCTGGACGGCAGGCGCGTGCCGCCAACGAGCCGCCCGTCGAGCACCGCCTTGACGATATGCGTACGCAGCTGACTCTGCAGCGTGGAGCCTTCGCGTTCGGGTGGAGGCAGCAACTGGTGCCACATGAGTTGGTGCACGGTGGTGGGGCGCATGGCGTGTCCGGCTGGTACGATCGAAAGTCCTCTCTGGCATTAACCATGCCAGTCCAGCGTGCGCGACACTGGTCTCAAGCTTGAACCACCCATGAGGCCAACGTGTCCACGCATGTCAACTGCCTGGCGCCGCGCTCCCTATGCAGGGAGCACGCGCAATGATCGTCTTTGTCACCGGCGCTTCGGCCGGCTTTGGCGAGGCCATCGCCGAACGTCTTTGCCGTGAAGGCCATACCGTCGTGGCCACCGCGCGGCGTGCCGACAAGCTCGCCGCCCTTGCCGCGCGATGCGGCGGCAATCTGCATCCGCTCGAGCTCGACGTGCGATACCGCTCCGAAGTGCAGGCCGCGATGACATACGTGACCGACACCATCGGGCCGATCGATGCACTCGTCAACAACGCCGGCCTCGCGCTCGGTGTCGAACCCGCGTACACGGCCAGTCTCGAAGACTGGGAGACGATGATCGACACCAACATCAAGGGACTGCTGTTCTGCACACACGCCGTGCTCCCGCAAATGGTGGCGCGCCGCGGCGGCCATATCGTCAACCTCGGGTCGATCGCGGGGACGTACCCGTATCCCGGCGGCAATGTCTATGGCGGGACCAAGGCCTTCGTGCATCAGTTCAGCCTGAACCTGCGCGCGGATCTCGTTCACCACAATGTGCGGGTCAGCTGCATCGAGCCCGGCCTGTGCGGCGGCACCGAATTCTCGGTCACACGCTTCCACGGCGATGCATCGCGCGCCGCCGGCGTCTACGACGGCACGCAGCCGCTGCGCGCGGAGGACATCGCCGAGACCGTGCACTGGCTGCTGACGCTGCCCCCGCACGTGAACGTGAATGCCATCGAGCTGATGCCCGCGTGCCAGGCGTTCTCCAACTTTGCGATCAGCCGCGAGCCCGTGCGCGATTGACATGGATACGCCCACCTTCGCCGCGCTCGCGGCGATCAGCGCCCTGGCGGGACTCGCAAAGGGCCTGACGGGGTTCGGCGCCGCGCTGATCATGGCGCCGTTGTTCGCGCTCGTCGTATCGCCCGCGCAGGCCGCGGTGTTCATCGTGCTGCTGCACGGACTCACCGCATGGCAGGGCATTCGCCGTCATGTCGAGCTCGTGGAATGGTGGCGCGTGTCGGTGCTCGCGGCCATCGCGCTGCTGTGTCATCAGCTGTCGCTCGATCTCGTCACGCAGTTCGATCCCCATCTGCTGCGCCGTGGTGTGGGGGCGCTCGTGCTCGTGATGGGCGTGCTCGCATGGATCGGTGTGCAGATACGCCATCGCGGCGGCCATGTCCCCACGACGCTGGCCGGCGCGACTAGCGGACTGTTCACCGCTATCGGCGGGCTGGGCGGCCCACCGGTCGTGTACTACTTCAGCGGACGCGGAGGCTCGGCCCCCGCGGTGCGCGCGAACCTGCTCGCGTATTTCATGCTGCTGTTCTCCGGGGCATCGCTGGGGTTGCTGGTGCATGGCCAGCTGAACTGGAGCGCATTGCGCAGCAGTTTGCTCCTGGTGCCCTTCTTCTGTGCGGGGGCGATCGCGGGCGAGGCACTGTTTGCGCGCCTGCCGTCCGCGCGATTCGCGCGCGTGGTGCAGCTTGCACTGATCGCGATCGGCATCTTCACGCTGGCCAGTTGAACGGCGTCGCGCACCGCACGGGCTGGCACCATCGATCGTCCGGCGTTGGCGCTACGTCCGCAAACGGTGGCTCTCTTATCTTGTTTTCATCGCCATTCCGAGATCCCCAGGAGAATTTCATGACAGGCCTCGCCCCCATCGTTTCCCGCTTGCGTCGCGCGCTGCTGCCCGCGGCGTGCTTTGCCGCCGCCGGCCTCATCGCTGGCGCGGCGGTCGCGGCCGACGCACCGAAGCCTGGCGGCACGCTCGTCATCGGCAGCACGCAGACGCCGCGCCATCTGAATGGGGCCGTGCAGTCGGGCCTCGCCACCGCGCTACCCTCCACCCAACTGTTCGCGAGCCCGCTGCGCTTCGACGACCAGTGGCGTCCGCAGCCTTACCTCGCGCAATCCTGGAAGGTATCGGAGGACGGCAAGTCCCTGACGCTGAACCTGCGCCGTGATGCGGTCTTCCACGACGGCAAGCCCATCACGTCGGAGGACGTCGCGTTCTCGATCATGACGATCAAGGCCAAGCATCCGTTCCAGAGCATGCTGGCACCGGTGGAGAAGGTCGAGACGCCGGACCGCTACACGGCCATCATCCGCATGAGCCAGCCGCACCCGGCGATCGTGCTCGCGATGTCGCCCGCGCTGTGTCCGATCATGCCGAAGCATGTCTACGGCGACGGTCGCGATGTCTCGACGCATCCGGCCAACGCGAACGGCGTGGTCGGCTCGGGGCCGTTCAAGCTGGTCGAGTTCGTACCCGGCCAGCGCATCGTGATGCAGAAGTTCGACAAGTTCTTTATCCAGGGCCGCCCCTATCTGGACAAGGTCGTCGTGACGATCAATCCCGACGCGCAGAGCCTTGCGCTGGGCATGGAGCGCGGCGATATCCAGATGATGGCGTTCGCCTCGGTGTCCACGGACCTCAAGCGCATGCAATCCAATCCGAATCTGGTGCTCACGCGCAAGGGCTATGAAGGCATCGGCGGGCTGAACTGGCTGGCGTTCAACCTCGAGAAGAAACCACTCGACGATGTACGCGTCCGTCGCGCCATTGCGAGCGCCATCGACAAGAACTTTATCGTCAAGGCGCTGCATAACGGCTTCTCGACGGTATCGGATGGCCCGATCGTGCGCAGCAGTCCGTTCTACACCGACGATCTGCACCGCTATCCGTTCGACCTCAAGCGTGCCGAAGCATTGCTCGACGAGGCCGGCCTCAAGCGCGGGGCGAACGGCGAGCGCCTGACGCTGACGATCGATTATCTGCCGGGCTCCGACGAGCAGCAGAAGAACGTGGCCGAGTATGTGCGCGCGCAGCTCAAGAAGCTGGGCATCACGGTGCAGGTGCGCGCCTCGGCGGACTTCGCGTCATGGGCCAAGCGCGTGGCCGCGCACGACTTCGACATGACGATGGACAGCGTCTTCAACTGGGGCGATCCGGTCATCGGCGTGGCGCGCACATACATGTCCAGCAACATCAAGCCGATCATCTGGACCAACACGCAGTCGTACCGCAACCCGAAGGTCGACGAGGTGCTCGACACCGCCGCCAGCACGCTGGACGCCACGCGCCGCAAGGCCTACTACGCGACATTCCAGAAGCTCGTCACGGATGACCTGCCCATCGTCTATATCAACGAGATTCCGTACTACACGGTGGCGAACAAGAAGCTCGGCAATGTGCCCGCCTCGATCTGGGGTCCGGCCTCGCCGCTGGACGAGGTCTACTTCAAGTAGGGCGGGATCATGAACGCGTTGCTCAAGTTTGGCCGCAAGGGCTGCCATGCCGTGCTGCTCGTGCTCGCGGTGGTGGTGCTCAACTTCCTGCTCATCCGCATGGCGCCCGGTGACCCCGTCGAAACCATCGCCGGGACGATGGGCGGCATGAGCGATCAGCTGCGCGCGCAGCTGATCGCCGAGTACGGACTCGATCAGCCGTTGTGGAAGCAGCTCGCGGTCTACGTGGGCCGCATCGCGCACGGCGACCTCGGCATGTCGTACTTCTTCAACCTGCCGGTGACGGACCTGATTCTCGACCGCCTGCCGGCGACGCTGCTGCTTGTGGTGGCGTCGGTGGTCGTGGCCTTCGTCCTGGGCACGACACTCGGCGTGCTGGCCGCGCGCAAGCCCCACGGCCTGCTGTCGCAGGCGATCACGGTGCTGTCGATGATGGGGCATGCCGCGCCCGTGTTCTGGAGCGGCATGATGCTCGTGATCCTGTTCGCGTCGGTCTGGCCGATCCTGCCCGTCTCCGACATGCGCTCGATGGCCGCCGACAGCACGGGACTGGCGGGCGTGCTCGACGTGGCGTGGCATATGGTGTTGCCGACGGTCACGCTGAGCCTCGTCTATCTCGCGCAATACAGCCGTCTGTCGCGCGCGAGCGTGCTCGACGTGCTCGGTGCCGACTATATCCGCACCGCGCGCGCCAAGGGTGTTTCCGAGACCGCCGTGCTCTACGTGCACGCGCTGCGCAACGCGCTGCTCCCGGTGGTGACCGTGCTGGGCCTGCAGTTCGGCAACGTCATCGCGGGCGCCATCCTCGTGGAGACCGTCTTCAACTGGCCGGGCCTCGGGCGGCTTGCCTTCGATTCCATCCTGCGCCGCGACTATCCGACGGTGCTCGGCATCCTGCTCGGTTCGGCGGTGATGGTCGTACTGATGAACCAGGTCACCGATTTCGTGTACCGGCTGATCGATCCCAGGATCCGTACCGCATGAACCCCTCTCCGAATCTCTCGCCGAATCTCTCGCCTAACCCCGTGGCCGCGCCGGCCATGTCCGCGGCGCCGGCGACAACCGGCGCGCCGCCCAAGGCGGCTTCGCCGCTCGGCGACGCCGCGCGCATGTTCGTACGCAGCCATGCGGCAGTGGCTGGCACGGTGCTATTGCTGATCATCGTGCTCGTCGCGATCTTCGGTCCGATGGTCGTTGATGCGGACCCCTTCGAGATGGTTGCCGCACCGCAGAGCCCCGTCGGCACGCCGGAGGCATGGCTCGGCACGGACCAGCTCGGGCGCGACGTGCTCGTAGGCCTGATCTTCGGGGGCCGCGCGAGCCTTGCGGTTGGCGCGGTTGCCGCGCTGCTGTCCGTGATGATCGGGCTCGGTGCCGGTGCGATGGCCGGCTACTACGGCGGCGTGGTCGATGAAGCGCTGACGCGCGTGATGGAGTTCTTCCAGGTGCTGCCCGCGTTGCTGTTCGCGATGGTGCTGGTCACGTTGTTCTCGCCGAGCCTGACGACGATCTCGGTTGCCATCGGCCTCACGACGTGGACGGCCACCGCGCGGCTGACGCGCGCCGAGTTCATGCGCTTTCGCGATCTGGACTTCGTGCGCGCGGAGCGTTCGATCGGCGCGGGCAACGCCCGCATCATCTGGCGCGTGATCCTCCCCAACGCGCTGCCGCCGCTCGTGGTGGCGGCCACGATGGCGATTGGCGCCGCGATCCTGTTCGAGGCGGGGCTGTCGTTCCTGGGGCTCAGCGATCCCAACCGCATGAGCTGGGGCCTGATGATCGGCTCCGCGCGCCCCTACCTGCTGAGTTGCTGGTGGGCCGTGGCCTTTCCGGGCCTGGCGATCTTCCTGACCGTTCTCGCCATCAGCCTGATCGGCGACGGCCTCAACGACGCCTTGAACCCCAAGCTGAGGGAACGCTGATCATGCGCGATACCACCGCACAACAGAAGGCAAAGGTGCTCGACGTGGAGGATCTGCGGCTCGAGTTCCGCACTTCGCGCGGCGCCGCCACCGTGCTCAACGGGGTGAGCTTCCATGTGAACGCGGGCGAGACGCTCTGCATCGTGGGCGAATCGGGCTGCGGCAAGAGCATGACGTCGCTGGCCGTGCTGGGCCTGATTCCGTCGCCGCCCGGACGCATTACGGGCGGCGCGATCCGTCTGGATGGCGAGGATTTGCTGCGCGCCACGCCCGCGCGAATGCGCGAGATCCGTGGCAACCGTATCGCCATGATCTTCCAGGAGCCCATGACCTCGCTGAATCCGGTCATGACCGTGGGCCGCCAGCTCGTGGAGACGCTGCGGCTGCATCTGGACCTGACGCGCGAAGCGGCGCGAGGCCGCGCGATCGACCTGCTGCGCGCGGTGGGGATTCCCGCGCCCGAGACGCGCGTCGACGATTTCCCGCATCAGATGTCGGGCGGCATGAAGCAGCGCGTGATGATCGCCATGGCGCTCGCCTGCGAACCGAAGGTGCTGATCGCCGACGAGCCGACCACGGCGCTCGACGTGACCGTGCAGGCGCAGATCTTCGACCTGCTGCGCGAGCGGCAGGCGCGCGAAGGTACCGCGATCGTATTGATTACGCACGACATGGGCGCGGTGTCCGAGATGGCCGACCGCGTCGCCGTGATGTATGCAGGCCGCGTGGTGGAAGAGGGCACGACGAACGATGTGCTGCGGCAGCCCGCGCACCCTTACACGCGCGGCCTCATTGCCTGCCTTCCGGAGCTGGAAGGCGAGGCGCGGCGCACGCGCCCGCCGCTGCCGGAGATTCCCGGCATGGTGCCCTCGATCTGGGAACTGGGTGGCGGCTGCGCGTTCCGTTCGCGTTGCGCGCTCGCCAGCGCGCGCTGCGCGGCGGAAGTGCCGGCGCTCGCCACCGTCAGCGGCACGCAGCGCGCCGCGTGCTGGGCGCTGACGGAACAGCCGGCGCGTGTCGCCGAGGAGGTCACGGTATGAAACTGC
Organism: Cupriavidus sp. OTU4054; assembly: GCF_038440175.1. Lineage (NCBI taxonomy): Bacteria > Pseudomonadati > Pseudomonadota > Betaproteobacteria > Burkholderiales > Burkholderiaceae > Cupriavidus > Cupriavidus sp. OTU4054. Next base: position 52,630 of record NZ_JASATF010000028.1, on the reverse strand, counting down.
TCGAAGTCGATGATCTGAAGGTCCATTTCCGTGGCCGCGGGGGCAGCATGTTCAAGCCCGCACCCGTGGTACGCGCCGTGGATGGCGTCTCGTTCTCCGTGGAGCGCGGCAAGACGCTCGCGCTCGTCGGCGAGTCGGGTTCCGGCAAGTCCACCACCGCGCTCGCGGTGGCCCGCCTCGCGCAGGCCACGGCAGGCACGGTCCGTCTTGGCGGGCGCGACCTGACGCTGATGTCCGGCGACACGCTGCGCCATGCGCGCCGCCGCGTCCAGATGGTGTTCCAGGATCCGTACTCCGCGCTCAATCCCCGCCAGCGCGCCGGCGATGCCGTGCGTGCGCCGCTCGAGCTCATGGACGTGGGGGAGGCCTCGCAGCGCGATGCGCGCGTTGCCGAGCTGTTCGAGGCGGTCGGCCTGCGCCCCGAGCAGCGGCATCTGTTCCCGCATCAGTTCTCCGGCGGGCAGCGCCAGCGCATCAATATCGCCCGCGCGCTTGCGAGCGAGCCGGACCTCGTGATCTGCGACGAGCCCGTTTCCGCGCTCGATATCGCGGTGCGCGCGCAGACGCTGAACCTGCTGCGGCGCCTGCAGCAGCAGCGCGGTATCTCGTATCTGTTCATCTCCCACGACATGTCCGTGGTCGAGTATCTGTGCGACGAGGTGGCGGTGCTGTACCTCGGGCAGATCGTGGAGCGCGCGCCGCGCGAAGCATTCTTCGCGCAGCCGCTGCATCCGTACAGCGTGGCGCTGAGCTCCGCGGTGCCGACCGTGCGCGGGGGCCGTGCCCGCGCGGCACAGCGTATTCGGCTCGAAGGCGATCCGCCGAGCCCGCTCAACCCGCCGCCGGGGTGCCGGTTTGCCACGCGTTGCCCGGTGGCCGAGGCACGTTGCCACACCGAGCCGCCCGCGCTGCGCGAAATCGCCGGCGGCCGCGCGGTGCGCTGCCATCTGGTGACCACGCGCGACGGCGCGTCCGTCGCACCGCTGCCGATGCCCGTCATCTGAACCCATTTATTGTCCACGCCTCATGTCCACGACCACCACGCCTTCGACCACGGTCTTCGTTGCCCGCAAGATCCTCACCATGAACGCCAACCAGCCCACGGCCACACACGTCGCCGTGCGCGACGGCCGCATCCTCGCGGTCGGCGATGCCGCCGCCATGGCGGCATGGGGACCCTGCGACCTGGACACGCGCTTTGCGGACAAGGTGCTGATGCCCGGCCTCGTCGAAGGCCATTCGCATGCGATGGAAGGCGGCCTCTGGCAGTTCCCGTATGTCGGCTTCCATGACCGGCGCAGCCCCGATGGCAAGCTCTGGAAAGGGCTCGACAGCTTCGACGCCGTGGTGGCGCGGCTGGTGGAGGCCGATGCCGAGATGACGCGGCAGGGCGTGTCCGTCGAGACGCCGCTGCTGGCGTGGGGCTTCGACCCGATCTTTTTCGGCGAGTCTCGCATCACGGTCAACGAGCTCGATCGCGTGTCGATGACGCGCCCGATCGTGATCACGCATGCGAGCATGCACCTGATGAACGTCAATACGGCGACGCTGCAGGCGGCCGAGATCGACCGCCATACGGACATCGAAGGTATCGCGCGCTTCGCCGATGGCGAGCCCAACGGCGAACTTCAGGAGTTCGCGGCGATGTTCCCCGTCAACCGGCTGATCGGCAATCTGTTCCGCAAGGTCGGCATGTCGGAACTCGGCCTGCGGATGTTCGCGCAGTCGGCGTTGCTGGCGGGCGTGACCACCGCGACGGATCTCGTCAACGAACTCGCCGACGAGAGCATCGAGACGATGCAGCGCGTGTGTGGCGACGAAGCGTATCCGCTGCGCCTCGTGCCGGCATTCCGCCCCAGCGAATCGGTGTTCGGGGAGTCGGGCGTGGCGCGCGTTCGCACGGCCATCGCCGCGAACCATGACAAGCTTCACGCAGGCATGGTCAAGCTCGTGATCGACGGGTCGATTCAGGGCTTTACCGCGCGCGTACGCTGGCCGGGCTATTTCAACGGCGCGCCGAATGGCATCTGGGTACTGTCGCCGCAGACGGTGCACGATGCCGTGATGGCCTTCCACGAGGCCGGGTTCCAGCTGCATATCCACACGAACGGTGACGAGGCGACCGACGTGGCCCTCGACGCCGTGGAGGCCGCGCTGACCGCGCATCCGCGTCCCGACCATCGCCACACGCTGCAGCACTGCCAGATGGCCGACGAAGCGCAGTTCCAGCGCATGGCGCGGCTCGGTATGTGCGTCAACCTGTTCGCGAACCATATCTTCTACTGGGGCGACGCGCACCTGAACCTCACGATGGGGCCGGACCGCGCGCATCGCATGGATGCGTGCGGCACCGCCGCGCGTGTCGGCGTGCCGTTCGCGATCCATTCGGACGCGCCGATCACGCCGCTGGGCCCGCTGTTCACGGCGTGGTGCGCGGTCAATCGCCGTACGTCCTCCGGAGTCGTGCTCGGCGAGTCCGAACGCATCACGGTGCCGCAGGCGCTGCATGCGATCACGATGGGCGCGGCCTTCACGCTGAAGCTCGATCACGAGATCGGCTCGATCGCCGTGCGCAAGCGCGCGGACTTCTGCGTGCTCGAGGCCGATCCGCTCGACGTGCCGGCCAGCGAACTCAAGGATATCGAGGTCTGGGGTACCGTCGTGGGCGGCCGTGTGTTTGCCGCGCCGCGCGCATGACCACCGCCGTGCGCCTCGCGCGCGGCCGCGCGCGCATTCCGCTGACGGTCATCGGCGGGTTCCTCGGCGCGGGCAAGACCACGCTGCTCAACCGCATGCTCGCGCAGATGGACGGCGTGCGCATGGCACTGCTCGTCAACGACTTCGGCGCCGTCAATATCGACGCCGCGCTCGTGCAGAGCCGTTCCGCCGACACGATCAGCCTGACCAATGGCTGCGTCTGCTGCCAGATCGGCGACGCGCTCGTCGATACGCTGGCCGCGCTGATCGAGGCGCCGCAGCCGCCCGAGTGGATCGTGATCGAGGCCAGCGGCGTGTCCGATCCCTGGCGGCTCGCGCAGGCCGGGCTGGTGGACCCCGCGCTTACGCTCGACGGCGTGGTCGTGATGGCGGATGCGCAGGCGATCCGGTCGCATGCCGAGGACCCGCGCATGACCGATGTCGTCACGGGGCAACTCGCCGCGGCCGACGTCGTCGTGCTCAACAAGATGGACGGCCGCCAGCCCGATCCGGAGCTCGATGCCTGGATTGCCGGGCACGCCGGCAAGGCGCCGATCTTCCACGCGACGAACGCCGAGGTACCGCTGACGCTCCTGACGGGCATCGCGTCGGCGTCGATGGGCAACCCCTGCGCGCGGCATGGCGCTGGCTGCGCGTGCGACGCACCGGATCACGGCGGGCTGTTCGAGAGCATGCAGCTCGACGTGGCCGATGCGGTCTTCGATGCGGGCGCCGTGCGTGCGTTGCTGCGGGACATGCCCGACGGCGTGCTACGCCTCAAGGGGCTCGTACAGACCAATGATCTTGGCCGCTGCGAGGTCCAGTTCGCGGGCAAGCGCGGCAGCGTGCGCCGGCGCGCCGGACCGCCGCCGGCCGATGCGCGCGATACACGCGATACACGCGTTGCACAGGACGCCCTTGTCGCCATCGGCCTGCGTGGCACCTTGCCGCGGCACGCGCTTGCGGCGGCGTGGCAAGCGTGCCGCGTCGATGTCATCGGCGCTGGCCCGAACGATCGTCATGCACTGGCCCTACCTGAGATGGCGGCCGCGGGCGTACCTTGACGAACATCATCCACCGAGTTTACTGATTCCGCACCATGTCCCAATCCGTCACTGTCGAAGTCCTGCAAGCCTTCTCCGATGCGTGGAACCGCCACGATATCGACGCGCTCATGACGTTCATGACCGACGACTGCGTTTTCGAAACCGTTGCCGGCGACGAAGCGTTCGGCACGCGCCACGTGGGCCACGATGCCGTGCGCGCGGCGTTCGCCGCGGCATGGCTGAATTTTCCCGATGCGCAGTGGAACAACGGCCGCCATCTCGTGGCCGGCGACCGCGGCGTGTCCGAGTGGACGTTCTTCGGTACCGATCGCGAAGGGCGTGTCCTGGAAGCCGATGGCGTGGACATGTTCACGTTCCGCGACGGCAAGATCCACGTCAAGTGCGTCTATCGCAAGCAACGCCCGTTGCGTGCCGCCTGACCGCCGGAGCGCACCATGACGATCATCCAGCTTGACGGGCACACGCTCGACGATATCGAGTCAGGCCGCGGGGCACCCGGCACACCGGCTCCCGCGCGCAAGCCGAGCCAGCCGTACGATCCGCGCTACGACCCGCTCGTGTCGCCGGGCGTGGGGCAGGATCGCGCGTACGCGCCCACGTACTGGGTCGCTTCGGCGGGCGAGGCCCCGCCCGACGACGGTCCCGTCTCGCACGACTTCGATGCGGACGTGGTCGTCATCGGCTCGGGCTTCACGGGTCTGGCGACGGCGCTGTTCCTCGCGCGCGAGCACGGCATCAAGGCGACCGTGCTGGAGGCGAATCAGGCCGCCTGGGGCTGTACGAGTCGCAATGGCGGGCAGGGACAGAACGCGAGCGGCCGGCTGTATCGCTCGCAGTGGATCCAGCGCTGGGGCATCGATACCGCGAAGCGGCTCGATGCGGAGATCCGCAACGGGTTCGAGACGTTCCGCGGCCTCGTCGCGCAGGTCGATTGCGACGCGCAGGACGGCGGCCATCTCTATACCGCGCATCGTCCAAAGAAGCTGGCTTTCCTCGAGAACGAGGGGCGCGTGATGCGCGAGGTGTTCGGGTACGACACGCGCATGCTGTCGCAGGCGGAACTGCGCGAGCGCTACTGCGACGACCGCGATGCGTGCGGCGCGCTGCTCGAACCCGATGGCGTCGGCGTGCATCCGCTCAAGCTCGCCTACGGCTACCTGCGGATGGCGCGCGCGCTCGGTGCGCGTGTGCATCCGGCGAGCCCGGTCGTCGGCTGGGAGTCGCGCAACGGCAGCCACTATCTGCGCACGCCAGGCGGCACGGTCCGCGCGCGCGCCGTGGCGATCGCCACGGGTGCTTACACCGCGCCCGGCCTGACGCCGCTGCTGCGCGGCCGTTGCTTCCCGGTGCTGTCGAACTCGATCGTCACGCGGCCGCTGACCGACGCCGAGATCGAAGCGACGGGATTCCGGTCGACGACCTTCATCACCGATACGCGCACGCTGCGCTTCTACTACCGCCTGCTGCCCGACCGGCGCCTGCAGATCGGCAGCCGCAGCGCGATTACCGGCGCCGACGCGCCGGCGGAGAAGCACTACCAGCTGCTGGTGGATGCCATCGCGCGGAAGTTTCCGCCACTGCGCGGCATCCAGATCGACTACTCGTGGTGGGGCTGGGTGGACGTCAGCCACGACATGATGCCCCGCATCGTGCAGCCGGATCCGTCGCAATCGGTGTTCTACGCGTTGGGCTATGGCGGCAACGGTGTCTCGTTTTCCGCCCACGCGGGGCGCCGTATGGCCGACCGCATCGCCGGCCGCGCGGACAGCGCGTTCACGCTGCCGATCTACGATTCCCCGCTGCCCCTGCACTGGGCCACGCCATTCCGGCGGCTCGGTCAGGCCATGCTGTACCGGTGGTACTACCTGCGCGACGAGATCCTTTGAGACGTCGTCATGCCAGTTGCGGCGGCCGCACGGTCATTGCCTGGGCGAGCGCCGCGACGAATGCATCGGCGGCATCCTTGTCCAGCGCGGCCGTCGTCACGCGGAAGCCGGGCGCGGCCTCGAGCGTGAAGTCGGCGCCGGTGCGGATGCGCCAGCCGCTGCTGATGAGGCTTTGCGCGACAAGCGCTTCGTTCTCGCAAGGCACCCAGATATTGAAGCCCGCGGTGCCGACCGTTTCGATGCCGATGCCGCGCAGCGCCTTTTGCATATACGCATACCGCTCGCGATACACGGGGCCCGCCTCGCGCACGAGCGATAGCACCGCCGGTTGCTGCAGGAGGCCGCCCACGAGCCGCTGCAGCAGCGAACTGACCCATCCCATCGCATAAGCCTGCGCGCGCGCGATGCGCGCGACCGTCAGCGCATCGCCGGCCGCGACGGCCACACGCATGTCGGGCCCCAGAAACTTGGAGACCGAACGCGTCACGAGCCAATGCTCGGCGTTCGCCGAGACGAAGTTACGGTAGGGCGCGAGTTCGAGCAGGCTCGAGTGGTCGTCGTCGAGGAACAGGGTCTGCCTGGCCTTCGCGACGATGGGCGCCAATTGCTTCGCGCGCTCGGCGGAGGTACAGATGCCGGTCGGATTCTGCGCGCGCGTGCTCAGGACCACGGCCTTGCAGCCGGCCTGGATCGCGGCCTGCAACGCTTCGGGCCGCACGCCCTGCGCATCCATGGCCATCGGCACCGGCTTGAGGCCGATGGACCGCACCAGCCCGATGGTCGTGGCATAGGCGGGATCTTCGAGCGCCACCGCATCGCCGGGTGACAAGCAGTTCCGCAGTACCGTGTCCAGCACGGCCATCGTCCCGCTACCGACGAACAGCGATGCCGCAGGTACGCCATCGCCGCCGAACGATTCGCGCGCCCATTCCATCAACGGCACCGCCTCGTCCGCCTCGCCATAGAGCAGCGGATCGGTCGAGACCTTCTGCAACTGCGCGCGCACCATCAGCGCGCTGGGCAGTAATGTGCGGTCCGGGTTGCCGCCATTGGCCGCGATCACCCCGTCGTACGACGGCGTCCAGCCCGTTGCCGCGTGCGGCGCCACCGGGCCGCCGACCACCGAGCCGTTGCGCCCGGAACTGAAGATCAGCCCCGCGTTCTGGAGCATGCGGTATGCCGCGGCCACGGTGTTCTTGTTGACCTGCCACAGCTCGGCAGCCTCGCGCACGGTCGGCAAGGCATCGCCCGCGCGCAGCTCGCCGCGAACGATCCGGTCTTCCAGGCTGCTGAAAATCTCTGCTGCTTTCATCGTGAGTGGTTTGTCCCGTCAGGGACATCCAAAAAAATCATACGAAAAATTATAGCGTCTGGGACAAAACTGCACTGTCGTTGTGCACTTTCGCCGCGCCAGGACGGGACATAGGGAAATCCCTAGGCTTGCGTTTCTTCCATACCGGTTTATTGTACTAGGACAAAATAACGAGTACAAACCGTCGAGCCATCTTTTCCACTGCAAGGGGAACACCTTGAAACCCACAGACGACACCGGTATCGCCGCGTTATACGCATTCGAAGCCGAGGCGGCGCGCCACCGGCGCATGCTGACCACGCTGTTCTGCGCGTTCGCGCTCTACTACTTCGGCCTCCTGATCATGGCCGCGTACTTCCAGCCGCTGTGCGCTATCCGCGTCATCGGCCGCGTCAACGTGGGCATGCTGCTCGCGGTCTCGCAGTATCTGTTCGGCGGCATCGTCGCGTGGATCTATGTCGTGCGCATGCGGGCCACCGACGACGTCATGCATTCCCTTCCCCTCTGAGGCGACGAACGTGAAATCCCCCCTGAAACATCCACGCGCGATGTCGCGTCCGCTGGCGCTGTGCGCCGCCGCACTGGCCATTTTCGCGCCCGCCGCCCAAGCCGCGGGCGCGGGCGTGGTCGCCCCGCAGTATCGCTGGCTCGCCTTTGCCGTCTTCGCGGCGATGATCTCGCTGACATTGCTGGTCACCTACATTTCCGCGCGGCGCGGCCAGTCCGCGGCGGAGTTCTACACGGCCGGCGGCGGCATCAGCGGAATGAAGAACGGATTCGCGATCGCCGGCGACTATCTTTCCGCGGCCGCATTCCTCGGCGTGTCCGCCTGATCGCCATCTACGGGTTCGACGGCATTCTCTACCTCACCGGCTTCTTTATCGCGTTCATACCGATCCTGCTGCTCGTCGCGGAGCCGTGCCGAAACCTCGGCCGCTACACCTTCGGCGACGTGCTGGCCTCCCGCAACGGCTTTCGCGCCTCGAAGCTGGTGGCCGCGCTGTCCAGCGTGATCGTGTCCATCTTCTACCTGATTCCGCAGATCGTCGGCGGCGCGGTGCTCGTGCGCGCGCTCATCGGCATTGACTACGAGGTCTCCGTCATTGCCACCGGTTCGCTGATGATGGTCTACGTGGTGTTCGGCGGCATGCGGGCCACCACATGGGTGCAGATCATCAAGGCCGTGCTGCTGATCACGACATGCTTCGTGCTCGTGGTGCTGTCGTGGTCGCCGTTCGGCTTTTCGGTGAATGCATTGTTCGATGGCCTCGCGCACAGCCCCGACATGCAGGCGCACGTCGCGAGGCTCGCCGGTGCGGGCATGGACGTGCAGCGCTTCTTCGAACCTGGCCTGTTCCTCAAGAACCCCGTCGAGCAGATCTCGCTCGGCCTCGCGCTGATTCTCGGCACGGCCGGCATGCCCCATATCCTGATGCGTTTCTTCACGGTGCCGGATGCCCGCGCGGCGCGTTCGTCCGTGCTCTGGGGCATGCTGCTGATCGGCGGATGCCATCTGCTGATCATCGCCATCGGCTTTGCCGCGGCCTTTCACGTCGGCGCCGAGCAGATCACCGCGCTCGACAAGGGGGGCAACCTCGCCGCGCCGCTGCTCGCGCAGATGATCGCGGGCGGCGCCAATACGGCCATCGGCAGTCTGGCCATGGCCGTCGTGGCGGCGGTGGCGTTCGCGACGATCGTCGCGGTGGTGGCCGGTCTGACGCTCGCGGCATCGTCCGCGCTGGCGCACGACGTGTATGTCGGCGCCATCAAGGGCGGCACCGCCACGCCGCGCGAGCAACTGATCGCGGCCAAGTCCGCCGCGGTCGGCGTGGGCGTGCTCAGCATCTGCATCGGGCTGCTGGCCAAGGGCCAGAACGTCGCGCAGCTCGTCGGCCTCGCACTGGCCGTGGCCGCTTCGGCCAACCTGCCGGCATTGCTCCTGACGTTGTACTGGAAACGCTGCAACACCACGGGCGTCGTCTGCGGCGTGCTGGGCGGCACGCTCTGCGCGATCGGGCTCGTGCTCGTTTCGCCGATCATGCAGTACCCGAGTTTCCTTGGCCTGTCGGAGCCGTTGTTCAGCTTCCGCAATCCTGGCCTCGTCTCGATTCCGGTCGGCTTCCTGCTCGTGATCGTCGGCAGCCTCGTCAGCGCCAAACGCACCGATGCGCAGTTGTGGCAGCAGTTGCGTCTGCGGCGCTATACCGGGCGCGGGCGTGCGGAGGCGACGTCGCATTGATGTACCCGAACTGAAAAAAGGGCCGCCTTGCGAGCGGCCCTTCTTGTTTGCGCCGGGCAATAATCAGGCCGTTGCCGATGCGTCCTTGCTTGCGTCGCTGGCGACCTTGTCCTGATAGGCCTTCGCGGTGGCGAGCCGCTGCGCCGTGATCGGTGCCGCGCGTTGCGTGACCGTTTCCAGGATGGGTGCCGGCGCCGTCTTCGGCGAACCGGCATTGAACGGCGGCTTCGGGTCGTAGTTCATGTACAGCTGCAGCTCCTGCGCCACGGTCTCGCCGCGCAGCAGCGACACCATGATCAGCGACCCGTCGATGCCGGATGTCACGCCGCCCGCGCTCACATACTTGCCGTCGATCACGACGCGGTCGTCGCTGGGAATCGCGCCAAAGAACGGCAGCGTTGCCATCGCGGTCCAGTGGGTGGTCGCGCGCTTGCCTTGCAGCAGGCCCGCCGCGCCGCAAAGCAGCGCGCCGGTGCAGACGGAGTACACATAGCGCGCGCCGGCGGCCTGGCGGCGGATAAAGCCGATCACCGCCTCGTCGGCCATCAGCGCTTCCTGGCCATGGCCGCCGGGCACGAGCAGCACGTCCAGCTGCGGGGCCTCGTCGAAGGTCGTGTCGGCCACCAGTTGCATGCCGGCCATATCGCGCACGGGTTGCTTGTCCTTCCAGATGGTGAAGAAGGTCGAGTTGGGCACGCGCGCGAGCGCCTCGAACGGGCCGGTAAAGTCGCACTGGTCCATCTTCGGGAAGATGAGGCCGCCGATCTTCAGGGGAATGTCGGTGGGAATTGGGGTCATGGTGCCTCCTGTAAGCAGAAATCGATAACGTCCTAGTTCAAACAATGTTTGAACTAGGACAATCGCACGATAGGACGATCCCGGACCCCTGTCAACCACCTACGCCACGGCCAGCCGCACCGCCGTGCCCGCCGCGACGCCGGCCACCACGTCGCCGATCATGTCGGCGGTCGCCGCGGACAGCGTCCAGCCCAGATGCCCGTGGCCGGTGTTGTAGAACACGTTCGCGGCGCGGCCGCGTCCCACACGCGGCATCATGTCCGGCATCATCGGCCGCAGTCCGGCCCACGGCACCACGCTGCGCGTGCTCACGCCGGGGAAGCACTGATGGACCCAATCGACGAGCGGACGGATGCGATCCGCGCGGATATCGCGGTTGATGCCGTTGAATTCGGCCGTGCCCGCCACGCGAAACCGGTCGGCGCCCAGCCGGCTGGTCACGAGCTTGGTCTCGTCGTCGAGCAGGCTGACGGTCGGCGCAGCGGACTGGCTCGCGGCATCGTTGAGATTGACCGTGATGGAATACCCCTTCACCGGATAGATGTTCACGCGATCGCCGAGCTGGCGCGCAAAGTCGCGGCTGGCCACGCCCGCGCAGACCACCACCGCGTCGAACTCGCGCGTGGCGGGCAGTCCGTCGCACACGGACGTGACGCGGGCCGATGTCCCATCGGTGTTCACCGCCGTCACCTGCTGGTCATAGAGCGTGGTCACGCCATGCCGCGCCGCCGCGGCGGCAATCCCCGTCGTGAACTTGTGGATATCGCCAGTGGAATCGCTTTCTGTGTAATAGCCGCCGTAATACGTGCCGGCCAGCGTCGGCTCGATCGCGCGCATTTCCTCGGGCGTCACGGCGCGGCGCTCGAGCCCGCCCTCCGCCAGCATCGCCGACACGCGTCCCGCATGGTCGAAGCCAGCCTTGTTGCGGTAAATATGCAGGATGCCGCGGCGCTTCAGGTCGAAGTCGATGTTTTCGGCTTCTGCCCACGCAAACAGATGGGCGCGCGCGGCGATGGCCAGCCGGGCCGTCTCCACGGTGTTCGCGCGGTAGCGGGGCATCGATGCGATGAACTCGGCAAACCAGCTCAGCTTGTGCCACGACGGGCGCGGATTCACGAGCAGCGGCGCGTCGTTGCGCAGCATCCATTTGAGGCCCTTGAACAGCGTGGACCAGTGCGTCCAGGTTTCCGCGTTGGACGCCGATAGCTGCCCGCCATTGGCGAACGATGTCTCCATCGCCGCATAGCGGTGACGTTCGAACATCGTGACGGAGAGGCCGCGCCGGGCGAGGGCGTAAGCGGTCGTGGCGCCGGTAATGCCGCCGCCAATCACTGCAATGGTTTTCATGGAAAGGTCTTCCGGACGTCAGGGAAATGGCAGTCCGTGCGCAGGATTGCGCAATGCGGACGCCCCCTCTGTCCTTGACCTGAGAGATTCGCGGATGCGCCGCCTCCCAACGGCCGCCCAACAGGGCAGGGCGGGGCAGGGCGGGGCGCATCGCTTGCTCCTTCGGTACCGCCGGCGGACGTACGCGCCGTGGTTCTTCAGAGTGCAATGGTGACACCGGTCCGTGGTACCTGAGAGATTCCGGGGCGGTTGCTCCTTCGGCGCCGCGCCCTCGCTGCTGCGTGGGGGCGCGGACTCTCCCGATGTCGCGGGCTACTATGCCTATCAACCCGTCAGGCTGTCAAGCACCGCCGTTGCTGGCGTGTCCCTCAGGCGGCGGCCGTCAGCAACACCGGCACGGACTTCGACGTCGGCGTGCCGCAACCGTCGCCGGTGCTCTCCAGCGGCACCAGCGGGTTGGTCTCCGGATAGTAGGTGCCGATGCAGCCGGCCGGGATGTCGTAGGGCACGAGGCGGAAATCCTGGACATGCCGCGTCACGCCGTCTGCCCACACGCTCGTGATATCGACGTGCTGCCCCGCCTTGAAGCCCAGGCGATCCATATCGGACGGATTGATGAACACGACGCGGCGCAGGCCGAACACGCCGCGATAACGGTCGTTCAGGCCATAGATCGTCGTGTTGTACTGGTCGTGCGAGCGCGTGGTCATCATCACGAGCAGCTTGTCCCCGTGCTCGGCGCGCGCCTGGCGGATCGGCGTGTCCTTGACGATCGGGTGCACGAGGAACTCGGCCTTGCCCGACGGCGTATCCCAGATGCGGTCCCGCGCCGGCGGCGTCAGATGAAAGCCGCCCGGCACGGCGATGCGCGCGTTGTAGTCCTCGAAACCTGGCAGCACCTTCTCGATGGCATTGCGAATGCGCGCGTAGTCCTGTGCGTACCAGAGCCAGTCGATCTTGCGATTGCCGAGCGTCGCGGCGGCCATGTTGGCGATGATCGCGGTCTCCGACATCAGGTCCGGGGACGCGGGCTTGTTCATGCCGTACGACACGTGCACCATGCAGACCGAGTCTTCCACGGTGACGCCCTGCGGCACGCCATTCTGCATATCGATCTCCGTGCGGCCCAGCGTGGGCAGGATCAGCGCGTCGCGGCCGTGGATCAGGTGGCTGCGATTGAGCTTGGTCGCGATGTGCACGGTCAGGTCGCACTGGCGCAGCGCCTGCTGCGTGCGCGGCGTGTCCGGCGTGGCCGCCGCAAAGTTTCCGCCCAGGCCGACAAAGACCTTCACCTTGCCTTCGAGCATCGCCGAGATCGTGTTGACCACGTCATAGCCGTGCTTGCGCGGCGGCTCGAAGTTGAACGCCTTCTCCAGCCGATCGAGAAACGCCTCGGTCGGTTGCTCCTCGATGCCGACCGTGCGGTTGCCCTGCACGTTCGAGTGGCCGCGCACCGGCAGCAGGCCCGCACCCGGGCGGCCGATATTGCCGCGCATCATCATCAGGTTCGTGAGGATCTGGATCGTCGGCACCGAGTTCTTGTGCTGCGTCAGGCCCATGCCCCAGCAGGCAATCACGTTCTTGCCGCGCGCATAGACGCCGGTCAGCGCGTCGATTTCCTCGAACGTCGTGCCCGACTGCTCGACGATGTCGGCCCAGTTCTCGGCGCGCAGGTCGGCGACGAACGCATCGTAGCCATGCGTATGACGGCGCACGAAGTCCTCGTCGATCAGCGATGGCTCGCCGCGTTCGCGCGCCGCATCGTCCATTTCGATCAGGCGCTTGGCCATGCCCTTGATCAGCGCGAAATCGCCGCCGAGCTGCGGCTGCACGAACATCGACGCGATCTTCGTGCTGCTGCCCGTGATCATCTCCGAAGCATGCTGCGGGCTCGTAAAGCGTTCCATGCCGCGCTCGCGCAGCGGGTTGATCGACACGATCATCGTGCCGCGGCGCGCGCATTCGCGTAGTTCGCCGAGCATGCGCGGATGGTTGGTCGCCGCGTTATGGCCAAAGATCAGGATCGTGTCCGCATGTTCGAAGTCGTCGAGCACCACGGTCGCCTTGCCTACACCGACGGTCACGGGCATGCCGCGGCTCGTGGCCTCGTGGCACATATTCGAGCAGTCGGGAAAATTGTTGGTGCCGTAGGCACGCACGAACAACTGGTACAGGAACGCGGCTTCGTTGCTTGCGCGACCGGACGTATAGAACGCCGCCGCATCCGGCGTGTCGAGCGCGCGCAGATGGCGCGCGATCAGGGCGAACGCTTCATCCCAGTCGACCGCGACGTAGCGGTCCGCCAAGGCGTCGTAGACCATCGGATGCGTCAGGCGGCCGTGCTGCTCCAGTTCGTAATCGGTCTGCGTGAGCAGCGACGTGACGGAATGTTCCGCGAAGAATTCGGGCGTGACGCGCTTGCTGGTGGCTTCCGCCGCCACCGCCTTCACGCCGTTCTCGCAGAACTCGAAGGTCGAGCCATGTTCGCGATCGGGCCATGCGCAGCCGGGACAGTCGAAGCCGTCTGGCTGGTTCTGCCGGAACAACGTCACGTACTTGCCGCCGGCCACCTTCTCTTTCACGAGATTGATGGCCACGTACTTGAGAGCGCCCCATCCGGCTGCGGGGTGGGTGTAGGGGGCGATGTAACCGTCTTCGGGGGTCGGCTTGCTGCTCATGACTTTGTTTCCTTCAGGTCTTCAGGGGGCGTGAATCGCAGTGGTTCCAAGATTAGGTCTCGCGTCGCGATGCAAACGGATACAACCCATTCGACGATCCGGGGGCACAGTGCCGGCGCAAGCTGTATTGCATGACGTGGCGATGGACTGTGTCCCTCGGCGTAGCGCATTCGCACTACAGTGCATGCGGACGATGCTTGTATCTCGTCGCTTGCTCCTCATATAAGAGACGAGCGAGTCGTTTTTCACCTCGGCGCATTGGCTGCACTGGTGCCCGGAGTTCCGCCGGGGTGAGGCGTTTCGGCGGTTGCTGCACGCAGCGGCTCCGGGCACTTTTTTTACGGATCAATGCAGGGCTTGCGAGCGATCGGAAGTCGCCATCGATGCGGTGGCAAGCTGGCCGAGCGTCTGCATCGCGCGATCGGTTTCGCTCGTCCATTCCCCGCTGAAGTTCAGCCGCAGGAAATTGGCGAACCGATGGTCGCTGCTGAACAGGCGGCCCGGCGCGATGGAGATGCCGCACGCGAGCGCGCTGCGGTACAGGGCCAGCGTGTCGATGCCCTGCGGCAGTTCGATCCACATCAGGTATCCGCCCTCCGGCGCATGCGCGCGCGTTCCCGCGGGGAAGCAGCGACGGATCGCCGCCATCGCGATGCTGGCGTTCTGGACGATGCGCCGGCGCAACCGGCGAAGGTGATGGTCGTATCCGTCGTGCTGCAGATACTCGGCAATCGCGAGCTGCACGCTCGGCGGCGTCGTGATCGCGCTCAGGAACTTGAGCTTCTCCACCTGCTGGCGGAAGCGGCCCGGCAATGCCCAGCCGATGCGGTGGCGATGCGTGAGGCAACGCGAGAACGAGCCGCAATGCAGGACCATTCCGCGCGTGTCGTACGTCTTCAGTGACGTGGGATGGTGCGCGCCGACGTGCAGTTCGCTGTATTCGTCGTTCTCGACGATGGGAATGTCCCTGCCCGTGAGCAACTCGACGATCTCGCGCTTCTTGTCTTCGGGCATCTGGCGGCCCACGGGATTCGGGAAGTTGGCGGTGATCACGCAGGCGGCCACGGTCTGCGTATCGATGGCCTCGCGCAGCAGGGCCATGTCGATGCTGCCCGACGCATCGCTCGGAATCTCGATCGCGCGCATGCCCAGGTGGGTAATGGTCTCGAGCATGCCGTAATAGCAGGGCGACTCGACGACCACCGCATCGCCGGGACGCGCCACCGCCTGCAGGCACAGGCGCACGGCTTCCGTCGCGCCGCATGTCACGATGAACTCGTTGGGATCCGCCGGCTGGCCGCGCTCGACGTAACGGCGCGCGAGCTGGCGGATCAGTGCCGGATGCCCGGGCGGCAGTCCGTCGAGCATCGCGCTGTCGCCGCAGCGCCGCGCCTGCACGCCCACGTATTGCGCGATGCGTTGCGAGGGCAGCAGCGCGGTATCGGGATACGGGGAGCCGAGCGGCATCGCGTTGTCCTGCTGGATCGCGCGCAGCGTGCCGAGTACGAGCGAGGTGACGTCGATGTCGTCATCGACCGCGGGCGCCGATCGTGCGGCCGTGTCATGCATCGCGATCAGGCGCTCGGTCGATACCGGCGACGACGTTGCCGAGAAATCCAAACGCGGCCGCACGAAGAATCCCGACTGCGGCCGGCTTTCGATCACGCCGCGGCTTTCGAGCAGCAGATACGCGCGCACCACGGTGTTGATGCTGATGCGATGCTGCTGGCTTGCCTGCCGCACCGACGGAATGCGCTCGCCGGCGCGGAAGATGCCCTGATCGATCGACCGCTCGATGGCATCGGCAATACGGTGATAGAGCATCGACGAGATATCGGCACCAGCCTGGCTGGGCATGACGTCGTGGACGGGTTCGAGCGTGGTCGCGATCATCGGGGGACTCCGGGTGGCCGCATGCGGCGTTGGCACATGGCGACACAGTAAGGAGCCGAGCCCGACAAATTCCGCTCAGAACAATGACAGATCCGTCATTAACATTGACTTATTGAGCAGACAAAAGCGCAAAGCGCCCGATACCGGGCGCTTTTTCGTGAAAGGGCTTAGGCGAATTCGAAACCGCTAGTACCTTGGTCTCACCGACGCCTTACCTTCGTCCACGACGTCGTTCCCGTTCTATTTCCGCAGCAGCTTCAGCAACGCGCGCGCACCGTCGGCCGACGATCCCGGATTCTGGCCCGTGACCAGCAGTCCATCGGTCAGTACATGGGAGACCCAGTCCGGTCCGCTCGAATATTTGCCGCCGTTGGCCTTCAGCGCATCCTCGACGAGGAACGGCACCACGTTCGTCAGTTGCACCGCCTCTTCCTCGCTGTTGGAGAAGCCTGTGACCGACTTGCCGTTCACCAGTGGCTTGCCGTCGGGACCCTTCACATAGCGCAGCGCGCCTGGCGCGTGACAGACGAGCGCCAGCGGAATCTTTGCCGCGTAGGTGCGCTCGAGCAGGCCGATCGAATCCTGATCGTTGACGAGGTCCCACATCGGCCCGTGTCCGCCCGGATAAAACACCGCGTCGAACCTGTCGTTCGCGACGTCCTTGAGCTTGTGCGTCTGCGCGAGCTGCGCGCGTGCCTCGCTGTCGGCCTCGAAGCGCCGCGTGTCGTCGGTCTGGAACCCCGGTTCATTGCTTTTTGGGTCGAGCGGCGGCTGGCCACCTTTCGGCGAAGCAAGGACGATCTCCGCGCCGGCTTCCTTGAATACGTAGAAGGGCGCGGCCAGTTCCTCGAGCCAGAAGCCCGTCTTCTTGCCCGTATTGCCAAGCGTGTCATGCGAGGTCAGCACTATCAGGATTTTCATCTCGTCACCTCATATCGGTATGGTTCGCCGCGGTCCGGGGGGAAGGGCTCAATCGTTGTAGGCGACCCTGCGGATATGTCCATCAACATTACATTTAGGTCAGAAACGGCACGGTCATGGAGCCCGCCCATAAAATGTTCGCGTCGCAACGCTTTCGAACGGAGACGCTCCATGAAATGTCCGGTCTGCCCCGATGCCGTGCTCACGATGACGGATCGCCAGGGCATTGAAATCGATTACTGCCCGCAATGCCGCGGTGTCTGGCTCGATCGCGGGGAACTGGACAAGCTGGTCGAACGCGCGACCGATGGGAGGGCGCCGCGCGCGGCGCGCGAGCGTCACGAGTCGTCGGACTATCGTTATCCGCAACAGGGCTCGCGCGACCATGACTACGGCCATGGTGGCCACGGCAAGCGCCGCAAATCCTGGCTCGAAGAGATTTTCGATTAAGCTACCGGCTTTCCGCATTGTTCTCACCACTTTCCCCGACCCCTTGCGCCGCGTCTTTCTGATCTTCCTGCTGCTCGTCCTGCCGTTCCAGTTCGCCTGGTCTGCGGCGGTACCGTATTGCCAGCATGAACAGCAGCCCGCGCGGTCGTGGCATCTGGGGCATCACGAACACGAGCACGAAGCCAAGAAGAAGCAGGACGCGAAGACGCTCGTCGACGCCGACTGCGACTATTGCCACGTGGCGTCGACACCGCTTGCGTCCATCGCCCCGTCGGGCGTGACGCTTCACGAACGGGTGCCGGCGTCGATGCCGTCGATCGACCGCAAGATCCGCTCGCATGTGCCCGAGGCACCCGAACGTCCCAACTGGTCCCGTCTCGCCTGACCCGGCGAGACGTCTCCTGTCTATCTGATTTCCAGCCAGCCGTCCCGCCGGATTCTCCTGCTATTTATTCAGGTGCAATTCGATGCGAACCTTTTTGTTGCCGCTCGGGCTGGCGGCCGCTATCTCCAGCTCATTCGCTTTATCTTTCGCCGCGTACGCGCAGGTACTCCCTGTGGCGTCGGGGTATGCCAACGCCGTCACCGAACCCGCGGGTCCGCTGACGCTCGATGCTGCGCTCGGCTTTGCAGCAGGCGGTAACTTCACGCTGTCCGCGGCGGGCCGCGAGGTCGATGCGAGCGAAGGCGCCGTCATCCAGGCGCGCGTGATCCCGAACCCCGAGATCGCGACGCTGATGGAAGACACGCGCCGCTCGTCGCGCACGTCGACCGCGCAGATCAATATGCCGATCGAACTCGGCGGCAAGCGTTCGGCGCGCATCAGCGCCGCCGAGCGCGGGCGGGAGGCCGCGCAGGCATCGCTGGGCAGCATTCGCGCAGACCTCCGTGCGGCGGTGATCGAGCGATTTTTCTCGGTCCTGATCGCGCAGGAGCGCGTCAAGCTTGCGCAGGGCTCGCTCGAGATTGCCGCACGCGGGACGGACGTGACCGCCAAGCGCGTGGCCGCGGGCAAGATATCGCCGGTCGAGGAGACCAAGGCGCGCGTGGAGCAGGCCAACGTCGAGCTCGAACTGAACGAGGCCACGGCCGAATTGCGGAGCGCGCGGCAGGCACTGACCGCGCTGTGGGGCAACGATGCCCCGCAATTCTCGGACGCGCAGGGCGACCTCGACGCGCTGCCGTCGCGTCCCGCGCCCGATGCGCTGCGCGCCGCGCTCGACGAATCGCCGGACATCGTGGCCAGCCGCGTCGAGATCGAGCGCCGCCAGGCGCTGATCGGCGTCGAGCGCAGCCGCCAGTATCCGGACCTGACCGTCAGCATCGGCGCCAAGCGCGACAACGATGCCAATCGCAATATGGCCGTGATCGGCGTATCCATTCCGCTGCCGCTGTTCGACCGCAATCAGGGCAACCTGTACGAGGCGATCCGGCGCGCGGACAAGGCGCAGGACGAATATCTCGCCGCGCGCATCCGGCTTGGCAACGATCTGATGGTGGCGTCCAACGTGCTGTCCGTTTCGCGCGCGTCGGCGCAGACGCTGAAAGGCACCGTGCTGCCCGCGGCCGAGCAGGCCTACCGCGCCGCGACCATCGGCTTCGAGTCGGGCAAGTTCAATTACCTCGACGTGCTCGATGCCCAGCGCACGCTGTTCCAGGCGCGGATTCGCTACCTCGGCGTGCTGTCCCGCACGTACCAGTCCGCCACCACGATCGACCGCATTCTCGGCCGCTGAACGCGACCGCGCTACAGACATGAACATGACGAACAAGCAAACGAGAACGATCATCGCCATTCTTGTGGTAGGCGTACTGGCCACGGCCGCGGTGCTGCTGATCGGCCGCGGCGGCGGCGAGGATGGTCATGACGAGGACCATGCCCACGAAGCGCGCGCGCAGGCGCACGGTGAGGAGAAGCCGGCCGCGAAACCCGCTGAAGACACGGTGCGCCTGACACGCGAGCAGATCCATCAGGCCGGCATCACCGTCGCCGAGGCCAGGGCCGGCAGCGTGCAGGGCGCATTGTCGTTCCCCGGCGAAATCCGCTTCAACGAAGACCGCACCGCGCACGTCGTGCCGCGTCTGGCCGGCGTCGTGGAAGCCGTACCCGCCGACCTCGGACAGATGGTGCGCAAGGGGCAGGTGCTCGCGGTGATTGCCAGCACCGCGCTGTCCGACCAGCGTAGCGAGCTGCTGGCCGCGCAAAGGCGGCTCGAACTCGCCCGCACGACCTATACGCGCGAGAAGTCGCTATGGGAGCAGAAGATCTCCGCCGAGCAGGACTATCTGGCCGCGCGCAATGCGCTGCAGGAAGCCGAGATCGGCGTGCAGAACGCGCGGCAGAAGCTCACCGCGATCGGTGCCGACACCGGCAGTGGCGGCGCGCTCAACCGGTTCGAGTTGCGCGCGCCGTTCGACGGCATGATCGTGGAGAAGCATCTGACGCTCGGCGAGGCCGTGGCGGCCGATGCGGCCATCTTCACGATCTCCGACCTGCGTTCCGTGTGGGCGGAATTCGTCGTGGCCGCGCGCGATCTCGGCAGCGTCCGCGTGGGCGAGCGGGCCACGATCCGGTCGACGGCGTCGGACAGCAAGGCGGAGGGCACGGTGTCGTACGTGGGCGCGTTGCTCGGCGAGCAGACGCGTACCGCCAAGGCGCGCGTGACGCTGACGAATCCGGACATGGCATGGCGTCCGGGGCTGTTCGTCACGGTGAACGTGCTTGGCGCGGCCCAGCAGGTACCGGTATCGGTGGTACCCGAAGCCGTTCAGCAGGTGGAGGGTCGCACCGTGGTGTTCGTCGAGACGCCGGACGGCTTCCGCGCGCAGCCGGTCACCGTGGGCCGCACCAGCGACAGCGTGTCCGAGATCGTCTCCGGGCTCGAGCCGGGCCGCCGCTATGCCGCCGCCAACAGCTTCGTGCTGAAGGCGGAGCTCGGCAAGGCCGGCACCGAGCATAGCCACTGAAGCGGGAGGCGCGCATGTTCGAACGTCTGATTCGCTTCGCCATCGAGCAGCGATGGCTGGTCCTGCTGGCCGTGCTCGGCATGGCACTGCTCGGCGGGTACAACTACACACGGCTGCCGATCGACGCGGTGCCCGATATCACCAATGTCCAGGTGCAGATCAACACGCATGCGCCGGGGTATTCGCCGCTGGAGACCGAGCAGCGCATCACGTATCCGCTGGAGACCGTGATGGCGGGCCTGCCTGGCCTCGTGCAGACGCGCTCGCTGTCGCGTTACGGGCTGTCGCAGGTCACGGTGATCTTCAAGGACGGCACCGACATCTACTTTGCGCGGCAACTCGTCAACCAGCGTATTCAGGAGGCGCGGTCGTCGCTGCCCGACGGCATTACGCCGGCCATGGGACCTATCTCGACCGGCCTCGGCGAAATCTACCTGTGGACCGTGGAGGCGGAAGAGGGCGCGCGCAAGCCTGACGGCAGCGCGTACAACACGGCCGATCTGCGCGAGATCCAGGACTGGGTCGTGCGGCCGCAGTTGCGGAATGTGACCGGCGTGGCGGACGTCAATGCCATCGGCGGTTTCGATCGCCAGTATCTCGTCGCACCGAGTCTGGAACGCATGGCGTCGTACGGCCTGACGCTGGCCGATATCGTGGGGGCGCTCGACAAGAACAACGACAACGTGGGCGCGGGCTATATCGAGCGGCGGGGCGAGCAGTACCTCGTGCGCGTGCCGGGGCAGGTGAAGTCGATCGACGATATCGGTCAGGTCATCGTGGGCACCGCCCAGGGCCAGCCGATCCGCGTGCGCGACGTGGCGGCCGTGGAGTCCGGACGCGAACTGCGCACGGGTGCCGCCACCGAGAATGGCCGGGAGGTCGTGCTCGGTACCGTGTTCATGCTGATCGGCGAGAACAGCCGCGCCGTTTCGCAGGCCGTGGCCGCGCGCGTGGAGGCCATCAACCGCACGCTGCCGGAGGGCGTGAAGGTCGTGACCGTCTACGACCGCACGAAGCTCGTGGACAAGGCCATCGCCACGGTCAAGAAAAACCTGCTCGAGGGGGCGGTGCTCGTCATCGCGATCCTGTTCCTGTTCCTCGGCAATATCCGCGCAGCGTTGATCACGGCGCTGATCATCCCGCTCGCCATGCTGTTCACGTTCACGGGCATGGTGCAGTACCGCATCAGCGCGAACCTGATGAGCCTTGGCGCGCTCGACTTCGGCATCATCATTGACGGCGCGGTGGTCATCGTCGAGAACTGCGTACGCAGGCTCGCCCATGCGCAGGCCGCGCTGGGGCGTCCGCTGACGCGGCGGGAGCGGTTCGACGAGGTCTTTGCGGCCGCGAAGGAGGCGCGGCGCCCGCTGCTGTTCGGTCAGCTCATCATCATGATCGTGTACCTGCCCGTGTTCGCGCTGACGGGCGTCGAAGGCAAGATGTTCCATCCGATGGCGTTTACGGTGGTGATCGCGCTGATCGGCGCGATGATCCTGTCGGTCACGTTCGTGCCGGCGGCGGTGGCGCTGTTTATCGGCGAGCGTGTGGCGGAGAAGGAGAACCGCCTGATGGGCTGGGCACGTGCGCGCTATGCGCCGCTGCTCGACCGCACGCTCGTCAATACGCCCGTGGTGTTCGCGCTGGCCGCGATGATCGTGGTCGTCTGTACCGCGGTGGCGTCGCGGCTCGGCAGCGAGTTCGTGCCGAACCTCAACGAAGGCGATATCGCGATCCAGGCGCTGCGCATTCCCGGCACGAGCCTCTCGCAGTCGATAGCCATGCAGGCACAGATCGAGCGTACGCTCACGGCAAAGTTTCCGGAGATCGAACGGGTCTTCGCGCGCACCGGTACGGCGGAAATCGCGTCGGACCCGATGCCGCCCAATATCTCGGACGGCTACATCATGCTGAAGCCGCGCGACCAGTGGCCCGAGCCGCGCAAGACGCATGCGGAACTCGTCGCGGCGATCCAGCAGGAAGCCGACAAGATTCCAGGCAACCTCTACGAGTTCTCGCAGCCGATCCAGCTTCGCTTCAACGAACTGATCTCGGGCGTGCGCTCGGACGTCGCGGTCAAGATCTTCGGCGACGACAATGCGGTGCTGGAAGCGACGGCCAATCGCGTGGCCGGCGTGCTGCAGGGCATTCGCGGTGCGAACGAGGTCAAGGTGGAGCAGACGACGGGCCTCCCGATGCTGACCGTCGATATCGACCGGCAGAAGGCCGCGCGGCACGGCCTCAATATGAGCGATGTGCAGGACGCGGTGGCCATCGCGATCGGCGGGCGCGAGGCCGGCACGTTCTTCGCGGGCGACCGGCGCTTCGATATCGTGGTGCGCCTGCCCGACGCGGTGCGCGACGACGTGGCGTCCCTGCGGCGATTGCCGATACCGTTGCCGAAGGGCTCGGCCGCCGATGCGCGCACGACGTTCATCCCGCTGAGCGAGGTCGCCACGATCGAGGTGGCACCCGGTCCTAACCAGGTATCGCGCGAGGACGGCAAGCGCCGCATCGTGGTCAGCGCGAACGTGCGTGGGCGCGATATCGGCTCGTTCGTCACGGAGGCCGAGGCCGCGCTGCAGCGTCAGGTCAAGGTGCCGGCCGGCTACTGGACCGCGTGGGGCGGCACGTTCGAGCAACTGCAATCCGCTACCGCGCGCCTCAAGGTCGTGGTGCCCGTGGCGCTGCTGCTGGTGCTCGTGCTGTTGTTCGCGATGTTCGGCAACCTGCGCGACGGGCTGCTCGTCTTCACGGGCATTCCGTTTGCGCTGACCGGCGGCATCCTCGCGTTGTGGCTGCGCG
Organism: Cupriavidus sp. OTU4054; assembly: GCF_038440175.1. Classification (NCBI taxonomy): domain Bacteria; kingdom Pseudomonadati; phylum Pseudomonadota; class Betaproteobacteria; order Burkholderiales; family Burkholderiaceae; genus Cupriavidus; species Cupriavidus sp. OTU4054. The sequence goes on along the minus strand of NZ_JASATF010000028.1, from coordinate 29,573 downwards.
GCATCCCGCTGTCGATCACGGCGGCGGTCGGCTTTATCGCGCTATGCGGGGTCGCGGTGCTCAACGGCCTGGTGATGCTGTCGTTTATCCGTACGCTGCGGGAGGCGGGGCATCCGCTCGAGGCGGCGGTCCGCGAGGGGGCGCTGACGCGGCTGCGGCCGGTGCTGATGACGGCGCTGGTCGCGTCGCTGGGCTTCGTGCCGATGGCGATTGCCACGGGCACCGGTGCGGAAGTACAACGGCCGCTTGCCACCGTGGTGATCGGCGGCATCCTGTCCTCGACCGTGCTGACGCTGCTGGTGCTGCCCGCGTTGTACCGGTGGGCGCACCGGAAAGAGGCCTGAAAGGGCGCGCCCCGCACCGTGCGGGGCGCAGTCTCTACATAAGATGTCGTATAACTAAGGCATTCAGGTGGCCTTGACTGCCTGCCGCGCCAGCAGCTTCCACTGGCCGCCTTGCTTCTGCCACACCTGCAGCACCTTGAGCAGCACGGTGCCGGGCTTGCCGCTGTCCAGCGTCTCGCCCGACAGCGTGTGGCGGATCACCGCCACGTCGCCGGAGACATTCACGGTCTGGTCGGTGATCGCGATGCTCACGAAGTCCGATTTCTTGTCGAGCAGGTCGCCGATAAAGCTTGCCTTGGTGTCGAGGCGTCCGCCCGAGTGGCCATAGCTCAGCGAATCGGCCACGAGGCTGGACAGCGTGGCCTGGTCGGGATCGACCATCGCGACGCGCAGCTTTTCGGCATTGGCGGTGACGGCCTGTGCGTCCGCGGACTGGGCATGGACGGGGGCGCTGATGGCGATGAACAGCACGGCGGCGCGCAGGCCATGGGTCATGGCGGCGGTGAATGTGGACATCGGGTGTCTCCGGTTTTATTCGAATTGTCTTCGGTTGGGTTCCTAATCCGACACCGGACCGCTAGCGCCAGACTAGTTGTAAGTCATCGTATCACAAGGATCGTGGCGGGGCAGATGCTCCTCAACCCTTGTCTCCTGTGCGCCACCGCGCCCCCCTGGCCCCCGCGCCCCGCCGTATCCTCCCTCTCACCCCACTTCCGACCGTCCCCCTCTCGCGAGGGGGTTATGTCCGGGCGAATCCGCCGTTAGGGTGCAAACAAAAGAATGTCTGGCGACATTTTGCAGATTTGACGTTTGCATTATTTACGCCGGATGGATATTGCAGGAACGGGCTCATCAGCGGTGCAACGCGTCACTAGGAGGGCGCGTCATTCAACCGGGAAGAGAGAGGGGGTAGAGCCGTGGCATTCCGCAATCTGTCAATCAAGACGAAGCTGCTGGCGGGCTTTGGTGTGCTGGCACTGGTCGTGCTGGTGGTGTCCGGTTTGTCGCTGCATGCCCTCAACCGGGCAATCGATGGTTTCAACGACTACATCAACGGACTCAACGCACGCGCCAACATGGCGATCGAGGTGCGCACGGCGGTGGATCGCCGCGCCATCGCGGCCCGCAATCTCGTGCTCGTGACCACCCCCGCCGATCTCGAACTCGAACGCACCGAGGTGCTGCGTGCCCATGACGACGTCGCGAAGAATCTCGCCAAACTGAAAGACATGATCGCGCGTGGCAATGCAAGCCAGGGCGCGCGCGATCTCGTGGCGGAAGTCGATCGCGTGGAATCGAAGTACGGTCCCGTGGCGACCGCGATCGTCGGCCTCGCGCTGGACAAGCAGCAGAGCGCCGCCATCGCGAAAATGAACGCCGAATGCCGGCCGCTGCTGGCGGCGCTGGTCAAGGCGACAGATGCCTATCTGAGCTTTACGCACGAACGCCAGCGCGAGATGGTGCAGCGACTGCAGGACGATTACGTGACGCAGCGCAATCTGCTGATCATCGCCTCCATCGCCGCGGTGGCATTCGGCCTGATCGGCGGCCTGCTGCTGACGCGCGCGATTACGGGTCCGATCCAGCGCGCGGTGGAGCTCGCGCGCACCGTGGCGCGCGGCGAGCTTGGCACGCGTATCGACGTCACCTCCGACGACGAGACCGGCCGTCTGCTCGGCGCGCTGCGCGACATGAACGATCGCCTGACGGAAACCGTGGCGCGCGTGCGCGACTCGAGCGCGAACATCAGTATCGCCACGGCGGAGATCGCCAACGGCAACATGGACCTGTCGAGCCGCACCGAGCAGCAGGCGGCATCGCTCGAGGAAACCGCGGCCAGCATGGAGCAGCTCACGGCCACGGTGCGTCACAACACCGAGAACGCGCGCCAGGCCAGCGAACTCGCGCGCACCGCGACCGATGTCGCGCAGCGCGGCAGCCAGACCGTCGGCCGCGTGGTGCACACGATGGAAGGCATCAGCGCCAGCTCGGTGAAGATCGCCGAGATCACGGGCATTATCGAAAGCATTGCGTTCCAGACCAACATCCTTGCCCTCAACGCGGCCGTGGAAGCGGCGCGCGCGGGAGAGCAGGGCCGCGGCTTCGCGGTCGTGGCCAGCGAGGTACGGAGCCTTGCGCAGCGTTCGTCGAACGCGGCCAAGGAGATCAAGGAACTGATCGAAACGTCGGTGGAGCAAGTGACGACGGGTTCGACGCTTGCGAGCGAAGCGGGTCAGACCATGAGCGCGGTCACCGAGGCCGTGGGCCGCGTGACGGCCATCGTGCAGGAGATTACGTCGGCATCGGCGGAGCAGGGGCGCGGTATCGAGCAGGTGAACCAGGCGATCGTGCAGATCGATCAGGTGACGCAGCAGAACGCCACGCTCGTGCATGAGGCGGCCACGGCATCGCGCTCGCTGGAAGAGCAGGGGCGCGAGCTCGACGAGGCGGTCTCGTTCTTCCGGCTGCCGAATGCTCTGGCTTCCGCATCGCGGCTGATCGAAGCGCCGCAGACCGGCGGCGCGTGGCAGCCCCGCCGGGCCCTTACGGCCTGACTGGCAGGCGCCCCTGGGGAGCGGGCACCCTAGGTAGCCGGCATCCTAGGTAGCCGGCATCCTAGGTAGCCGGCACCCAGTTCCCGTGGAAACCGTAGGGCACGCGGTGCGATAGCTGCACCGCGGCCACGGGGCCCGCGGCAACATCGTCGGCGTCATACACCACGAGGTCGCTACGATGCTGCTGGCCACGATAGACCGTGGCCAGCAGCCAGCCATCCCCTTCCTCCGCATCGGCCGCGCGCGGCACGAACACCGGTTCCGACAATGCGTCCCCGAGCGGCAGCGTGTGCACGCGGCGCTTGCCCGTGATGTGATCGACATGCACGAGCGTGTCGTAGGTCGAGCGCAGCGAATCCGCATGCATGCGCGACGCGAAGTAGCCGTGCCGATACGGCAGCGTCGCATACCGGTCGTCGATACGCGGAAACTCGCTGCCGAGATCGTCGAGCCACGTACGCTGGAACTGGTCGCTGTCGCTCGCCATGTCGAATGTCCATCGGCATAGCTTCGCGCGTGTGCCCGGACCCGTGGCGCCGGGATTGAACATGCCGGGGTTGTCGTACTGCAGCACGTCCGCATGGATCAGGTCGCCGTCCTCCCAGGCGTTCATCGTGTGGAACACGTAGCAGGACTCGCCGCGGAACCAGCGCAGCTTCGACGTATCCCCGTCGCGCGGCAGGATGCCGATATGCGCGCCACGGTCGGGCTCCCACAGGTACATCGACTCTCCGCGCATCGCGCGTTCCATGCTGCCGACGATCGGCAGGATCGGAAACAGCGCGTAGCGCGGCGTCACCAGGAAGTCGTGGACCATGCTCGAGAACGGCGCGTCGAACGACGCGGTATGCGCAATGCGGCCGTCGCCATCGACGATGCCGAATGCCATGCCGTTGGAAAGGGGCCCCGAAGCAGAGTACGCGAAGTAGATCATCTCTCCGGTGACGGGATCGATCTTCGGGTGGGCGGTCATCGCGCCGCGCAGCTTGCCCCCGTAGCGGTACTCGCCACGCGTAGCCAGCGTGCGCGGGTCCAGTTCGATCGGCGGATCCGCTTCCTCGAGGGCGAGCAGCCGCCCGCCATGCCAGACGACATTCGTATTGGCCAGACTCGACGATTCCTGCCGCACGGACGGATCGGTCGTCGCCGGATTGCCCCAGCTCCCGAACAGTGCCTGTCCCGCCGCGCGCTCGAGTTCGAACTTGCGCGTGCGCACCCAGCGGTTGCGGTATCGCGCCCGGCCGTTCTCGAGTTCGAACGCGTGGACCATGCCGTCGCCGGTGAACCAGTGGTAGTCATTGTCCCGGGGCGCGAACTGTGGGTTGGGGCCGTTGCGGTACAGGGTGCCATGCAGCGCACGCGGCAGCTCGCCGGCGATGGGCAGGTCGTGTGCGTCGCACTCCATCGACAGGGGCGCGAAATTGCCCGACAGGTAGAAATGGGGAGGAAAAGGCTGGCTCATGCGGCACCTCGTGGGCGGGTCGTTCGAGAGCGGTAGCGGCATCTTGACAGGTTACGACGCGCGCGGCCATGGCGTGGTGAGCTTTAACCCTGCCGAGAGCGTGGACTTCATCATTGTTCATGTTGTGGGACAATCGCCGGCGGCGTCCCCATGGGCGTCGAAGCCTGGAGTACCGAATGAAATCGATCGACTGGAAGGACTGGGAAATCTTCTGCCGCGTGGTGGAAGGCGGTGGGTTCACCCAAGGGGCGGAGCTTGCCGAGGTCCCCAAGTCATCGGCGAGTGCCGCGGTGGCCCGGCTGGAAGGGCAGCTCGGCATCCGGTTGTTCGAACGCACCACGCGCCGCGTGCGCGTGACGCAGCGCGGGCAGCAACTGTACGAACGCGTGGCGCCGCTCTTTGGCGAACTGCGCGAGATCAGCGCGGAAGCCGCCTCCGTCAGCGCGGAAGTCAGCGGTACGCTGCGCATCGCCACGCCCTATGAAGTGGGCTCCCAACATCTGTCTCCCTCGCTGTCGCGGCTGCTCAAGCTGCATCCGTCGCTGCGCGTGCAGCTCGACGTCAGCTGGGACCAGCCCGACCTGATCCGACACGGCTACGACCTCGCGTTCGTGATGACCGATACCGGTCTCAACGACAGCTCGTTCGCAAGCAAGCGCGTGGTGCTGATCGAGCGCGCGTTCTACGCGGCGCCGGCGCTGATCCGCGAGCGTGGGCTGCCGCGCGTGCCGCAGGACCTCGATGGCTGGCCGACGCTGGGCAGCATCGACGATGGCCGCTGGGAGTTTCTGCGCGATGGCGTGGAAATGCACACGATGGAAGTGGAGCCGCGCATCTGCACGCACAACGCGGAAGTACGGCTCAAGGGTGCGATCGACGGGCTCGGCGTGGCACGCCTCTCGCCGCGATTCGTGCACGAGCAGCTGGGCCATGGCCAACTGGTGCGCGTATTGCCCAACTACATGTCGTCGCCGCTCAAGGTGTACGTGCTGATGCCCGCGCGGAAGCTGATGCCGGCGAGCGTGCGCGCGTTCCTGGACGTGCTGGAAGAAACGCTGGGCGTGCCCGATGGCCGCAAGCCGATCCCGCGTACGCTGCTGGGGGCCGCGCCCAAGTGGGCGACGTTGACCGCGGACAGCATCGGCCTGCCCGAAGGGCTTTCCGATGTCGGCATCGCGGTGCCGGGTGGCATCGATGGCGCGGTGATGCCCACCCCGGGCGATGCATCGCCCATCGTCACGCTCGACGATGGGGTGTGAGGCTCAGTAGGGCTGATCGCCGGTCCGCAGTTCGATACTGAGCGTCTCGGAGATCTCGATCATCTCCTCGTCGTCCTCGCTGCGCGTGATCCATCCCGCGTAGGCATCGCCACCGGTGTCCCAGTTCCACAGCGTGTAGCCCGCCACGCGCAGCTGGTTGAAGGCGATCTCCATCAGCTCGGGCACGCTGGTGCTCTCGAGGAAGTCTTCGTCCTCGGTGTCTTCTACGCCCCAGTCGATTTCGAGATCGATGCGCTCGCATAGCTGATTCATGCTGCCGATAAACGATTCGGCATCCTTCCAATCGACATAGAAGCCCGACTCCCAGTCGATGATGTCCTTGAGGACCCAGAGCAGTTCCTCGCCATCGGCATCGTCTTCCTCGGAATCCTCCAGCGACTCGTCGAACAGCGCCTGCTGGCGCTCGGTCTGCGCGGTGTCGCCAAGGTTGATCAGCCCGATGAGTCGGCTGACCGCATCGGCTGCGTCGTCTTCCAGTTCAATCGTCATCGTTCGGTCTCCTTGTCTTGCGGCGTTCAGTGATTTGCAGGGACGCGATCATGCCTCAGGCACCCGGTCGAACGCAACCATCGTGCCTGTGGCCGCTCATCGGGCCGCGATGCCTGCTATCGCCCGCTGCCCCCGCGGCGTCACCCGCAACGCGCGCGACGTGGCGGTCGCCTCGATCCACCCTTGCGCCAGCATGCGCTGCAGCATGGCGGCGCCCAGTGCCCCGCCCAGATGCGGCTTACGCTCGCTCCAGTCGGGGCAGGTACAGGCAAACTGCCGCCGCTTGCGCCGCGCGTCGCCCAGATCGATCCCAAGCCCGCCCATCGCGTCGGTGCCATCCGCGGTGAGATCGACGGCCGTGCCGTCCACGACGATCCAGCCCGACTGCCTCATACGATCGAAAACCCCCACCGCAAGTTCACCGGCCATATGGTCATAGCAAGTCCGCGCCTGCCGCAACGCCGGCGGCGCGGTCCGCGACACGGGCACCGCGCGCATCCGCGGCGGCTGGCTGGCCAGAGACGCCGAAGCCAACGCCTCGATCGCCACACCGATCTCGGGCGTGGACAACCGGTAATAACGATTCCGTCCCCGCGACTCGACCGCCAGCAAGCCCCCTTCCGACAACCGATTCAAATGCCCGCTGGTGGAAGACGCCGACAACCCCGCAATCAACGCCAGCTCCCCGGCGGGCCGGGCGCTGCCATCCATGAGCGCCCAGAGCATGGCGGCCCGGCCAGGGTCGGCGAGAAGGCCTGCAAGATGGCTGATGCCGGGGGCGTATTCCATTGTTTGATGGGTGGTGAAGGGTGGATGTTGGGGAGTATAGATGGGTGTTTGGCCAAATCAAGATGGAACCCATTTCCCCTCTCCGGCGGGATAGTGTCTCCATAGCCAACACCCGAAAATCGCTCTCGGCGTCGCGATAGCGATGCTCAATAAGAACAGACCGGAGGGGTCAAATGAAGGGAAGCGACAACGCCGCACTCGCGACGGCGAAGCGTGTCTGCCTGGGCGGCATCCTGTGCGTATCGCTGCTACCCACGGCCCATGCGCACGGCGGCGGCCTGAATGCCGAGGGTTGCCACACGAATCGCAAGACGGGGGAGTACCACTGCCATCGGGGAAGCACGAGCACGAGCACGCGATCCGCGAGATTGATGGATTCCAATGTGCCACACGCCAACGCGATGAAGCCCGACGTGCGACCGTCTGGCGGCCCCACCTGCTACACGGGTCCTCGTGGTGGGACGTACACGATTACTGCGAGTGGGCGGAAAAACTATGGAGGGTGCTAGCGCACTAGAGGTCTGTTGCTCGCCCCCGTGTCTGGCAGGCGAAAGTTCGGCACCACAATGTAGCCGCCTTCAGCATCTCCATAGGCACGCGACCTGCCTTCCAGATGCAACTGCGCCGTCAACGCGCAAAGCGCGGCATCGAGGTCGTCGATCGTGCGCAGGCTGGAGGTGTCAATGCCTGACCTTTCCAATATGTCTCTGCGTTGAGCCCTTTTCTTCTTTGCGGAAGCGGTGTCCGTTCCGAGAAGCGCGCACGTGATCGCATGCGGAAAGGTCTCGAACACGCCCGGCTTGTCCGTATAAGCCTCTACCATCAGCGGGTAGTGAGGGGCGAACAGATCAAAGACTCGACGACCGTTTAGCATCCAGCCATAGAACCCGTCGCGACCAAGTTGCGCCTTCTCTTCCGTTGGCGTAGAAAAGCAAAAGATTTGCTCTTTCATCATCTCTTTCTCCGCCTTCCTCCCAGCCGTCCCAACGCTCCACTGACAGGGAGCGTCGATGCCAACCAGTCGGACGTCATGCTCGATGCAGACGCTGAGCAGATCTGCCGCATCCTTGCTTCTCGGCGCGCAAACAATTTCACGCTCGCGCAAGATCACGAGATGGAATCCCTTGTTGAGATCGCCGACGTCAATACCAGCCACTAAGTTCGCCACAGGTCATCTCGCAAGATATCAAGTATGTCTCTTGAAGCTATCGAAAAAGCCGCAGAAACAACAAAGTCCGCCGGGCGGCGGACTTTGCTTGCTGATGGTAACGCGGCGCGCTCGCCTGAACAACCCCATGAGTATGCGTATAGAGGATCTGCCATGGGAGCGCCTCAACTCAACGGCGTCCAGACCGCCAACCTCCGTTCTCCGTGAACAACCTCCGCGGCCCCGTGTCGTTTGCCAATGCGTCGCAGCTCCCGCTTGAGTTCGCGGAATCTACGGAACGCTCCGATCTCGACAGGGCGCTCGCGCCGATGACCACCGTGCATGCGATAGGCATCTAGCCCGGCAGGAGTGTTCAATGACATGAACCGATGATGACTCTCGGAGACGAGATAGGTCGAGTACATATCGGGAGAGAACCACCGCATCATTTCCAGGATGCGGTTGTAGCTGAGGTGCAGGCGCGTGATGGCCTCGGCAGGGTTTGAAGGGGAGCGTTGAACGGGGCTCTGAGTAAGGTTTCGCCGTGGCCGATCTTCCTCCAGAAGAGGACCCGCTTTCCAGATCGGTTCGAGATGGGCGACGCGGTTTCTCAGGCTATTACAGTAGTCGATTCTTGCGAAAAGGCGGTCGCGATTCTTGCGCGCTACCCAGTAGGCGCTGTTCCTGTAACGGTGGCCGGGAAGAACTTCGACCAAGATGCTTGGCCAATCGATCAGTGCGCCTGCGGTGTCATGGCCCGCGTCCAGCAGATGTGACCAGAACCCGAAGGTTAGCTTGGATACGACATCATCGGGCCACGGCATTGGTGTGCGTGCGACGAGTTGCCAGCGGCCCGAGACCCGGGCGCGTTGGTGTGTCATCTTCTTGACCGCTTCTTCGGAAGCTTTGGTCAGCCTGAGGTGGAGGTACCAATCCCGCGACGTGGCGGAACCATTCGTGCCATAGCGGCGGCTGAGCGCGCCGTGGAATTGATTCCTCATTACGACCTCAGTAATAGCCAGTGCACGCGATACGCACTGTGATATCGATTCGTTCCAACAGTAGAGACCGAACGCTTCACGATCCGTCAGAGCAGTGAAGAACGACCGATAGCTACTCAGCCGTGCTCGTGAGAGGGCGCGCACCGCGCCTGCGACATGTTGTTGCTTGAGAGTGCTCATTGCGTTAGACTTTGCCTGTACGCGCGTGGGGCAAATCTTGGCTGTGCTCTTGGTATCCGATAGGGTGTCCAACAGCCGCCAACATCCACGACGCCAATGAAGCGAAAGGCCACCTTGTGTGGCCTTTCGTTTTTTGCGCTTTCGTTTTTTGCGCTTCCGTTTTCTTCAGTGCATTTGTTCTTAGCACCATCGCTCCGCCGCACGATGCCTGTCTCTATTCGGCGACGGGCGTCATCGCGCATGTGGCCGAAGCTTACGACGGCTTGGCTACCTTGCATCTAGTCGTTTCATGGAATGTATTTCTCGACTTGCCCTTGCCGAGTAAGGGGCTTACGACAACGCGTGCGGTGAAGGCGTGCCGGGCATTTGCTGCATTGAGTCCCGTTGGATCTGGTCCGGCTTGCTCATCGCGGCATTGGGAGTTGCCGTACTGATGGTGAGTGCGGTCTCTCATCTCAGCTATAGGAGGCGGGCTCGAAGCCACCTTTTTTCGTGCGATGGAGAGGTGGAAGATGGACGGGATCGGGCCGCTTGAGGATTCTTGTCCTATGGGTGCGAGCTATCTATGTGCGGTTGATCCTGTGGCTTGTTTGCCACATAAAATGGTCAAGAGAGGTGACTTTGACTAATTTATGTGGAGAAAGCGACGGCGTTAGGTCTCGTTAATACACATAAATTGGACAACTGTAGGTTGATTGCCTAAGATATGTGGCATCATGAAAGCAAGTCTGCCCCCATTCCCCTCCGTCGTTCGCCAACTGAAAGATCTCGGCGAGCGACTCAGGCTCGCCCGGCTTCGCCGGCAACTGACGACGGAGTTATTTGCAGAGCGGATGGGGATCTCCCGCGAGACGCTACGTCGGCTCGAGCTCGGTGATCCGACCATCGCCATGGGGACCTACATGCGCGCCCTGCGCGTGCTGGGTCTGGATAGCGATATCGATGCGGTTGCGCGCGATGACACGCTCGGCCGGAAGCTGCAAGACCTTGCGCTGCCGCAGCCGAAGACTCGGCGTCGTCAAACTTCGTAGCGTGCCGAAGAAGGGCAGACATGGCCAAAGCGCCTGACCGAATGACCTATGACGTGCACCTCGACGCGCCAGAGCTCGGGGTGAACCAGCTCGTTGGCAGGCTTCACCGTCATGCGATTCGCACCGATGTCGCGCCTTCGTTCGAATACGACGGGGATTGGCTTAAGAGCGAATCACGTTTCGCACTCGATCCAAGACTCGAACTTTGGCGGGGCGAGCAGCATCCCCCCGCGGATGCTGCGGCTTTTGGCGTATTCATGGACTCGGCGCCTGACCGCTGGGGCCGCGTTCTGATGGAGCGCCGCGAGGCCGCGGCCGCCGAGCGCGAGGGCCGCAAGATGCGGACCCTCCAGGAGATGGACTTCCTGCTTGGCGTGTTCGATCACACGCGTATGGGAGGTCTTCGCTTTTGCGGAAGTGACGGCGTCTTTCTGGACAATCATCAGAATGCTGCGCCTCCGGTCACTGACCTGAAAGAGCTCGCCTATATCAGCCGCCGCATCGAGGAGCCCGGCGTCGAGAAGCTGCCTGAGTACCAACGCTGGCTTGCGATGCTTATCGCGCCTGGTACGTCGCTTGGCGGCGCCCGGCCGAAGGCCAACTTCACGGACAACAAGCGTTTGTGGATCGCCAAGTTTCCGGCAAAAGACGACCGTTATGACGTCGGCGGCTGGGAATACCTGATGCACGTTCTGTCGAAGAAGGCGGGCATCGTCGTCCCCGATGCCCGGCTCGAACACCTGACGGACAACTATGGCACCTTCTGTTCGTCCCGGTTCGACCGTACGAGCGGCGGGCGGCGCATGTATGCGTCGGCGATGACCTTGCTCGAGCGGCGCGATGGCCAAGACGGTGCGAGCTATCTGGACCTCGTAGAGTTTATTTCCGACCAGGGTGCGGCGGGTCACGTTGCCGAAGATCTGGCGCAACTCTTTCGACGCGTCCTCTTCAACATACTGGTCGGCAACCGAGACGACCATTTGCGCAACCATGGGTTTATTCGCGAGCCGACTGGGTGGCGCCTCTCTCCCGCGTTCGACGTCAACCCGAATACCTCGAAACAGGAACACGCGTTGGCCATCGACAGCAAGAACGCGTCGCCAGACACAACGGTGGCCATGCAACAGGCCGAGCTTTATCGACTCGGTCATCGGGACGCTCAGCGGGTGCTCGACGAAGTGCGCGCCGCGATCGCAGGCTGGCGCATCGAAGCAGAGAAGCTGAGGCTCTCCGCTCTCGAAATCAAGCGTATGGCGACCGTCATCCAGGCGTAGCACGAAGTCGCGGACTCTCCCCAGAATAGCCAACCTTCGCCAGCCCCGCCCCTCATCCAGAAGTATGAGAAGCGCAAGAAATATCAGATCGAGAAATCGCGCCTCGTTATAACTTTACTTTCCCAAAGGCCGTCCTATTCTGCCGCTCATGTCGAGGGGGAGGGCCTATGCCATCGCTACGTGTATTCACGCCCACGGAGTGGGCGAGGGCCTTTCCGGATCCCAGCATCGACTTCTTCCACAAGTTCCTGATGCAGGGCGACTCATGGTTCTCCATCGGCGCATTGCCGCCGGCCGCGTTGACGACGAATATGCCGAGCAATATGTCGTTCACGTCGTCGGCCTGTGCGGTGAACTTCGCGCAGCCCGGTGCGGAGCTCGCGCAGCTGGTGAACGTCGCGCCGACCTCGAAGTGGGTGTTCAACCCCGCGTTCGAAGCCGCGCTGCATGGCCGGCTTTGCGAGCGGTGGGATGCGCTCCTGTTATCGGCCGGTGGCAACGACCTGATCGCCGCGCTCAACACGCCACCGCAGGACGAGAGCGGGCAACCGGTGCCGCTCGCCATGCGTCTGCTGCGGCTCGCCAGCGAATGGGGACCACAGTCAGATCCTTCACGCTTTGTTTCGGAAGAAGGCTGGGCCACGTTCGAGGCCCACCTCGACGCCGTGTTCGACGTGCTGGTCGGCTGGCGCGATGCCAGCGACAGCAAATCGCGATTCGCGCCCATCGTCATTCACAGCTATTGCCGCGCCCAGCCGCGCCTTGCCGGCACCGGCGGGGTGCCGGGCCACTGGCTGGCCGGGCCATGGCTTGCGCGCGCGCTGCAGACCTACGGCATTCCCGATACCGACGGCACCTGGCACGCACTCTCCGCGCATCTGATCGACCGCCTCTTTACGTTGCTGACGAAAATCTGTGGGCGCTTTCCGCACGTGTTCCTCGCGGATATGCGCGGCGCGCTGCGCGATGCATCGGCCGATGCCACCGGCGTGGACGGCGACTGGGTCAACGAGATTCATCCGACCGACGGCGGTTACCAGGTGCTCGCGCGCGTCTACTGCGCCGTGGTCGAGCAGGCCTTGCTGACGGTGCAGGCGCCACCGCTCGTCCTGCCCGCATCGCCGCGCATGACGGCGCGACGTCGCCGCCGCGTCCCCGCGACATCGCCGTCGCCGGTGACCCGCGGCGCCTCCACCTGAGGGAGCGATCATGACTGCCGAGTACACGCAGAAACCGCTTTGCAGTACCCCGCGGCGTTTCCCGGTCACGCCCATGTCGGAGGCGGCCAGAAACGACACCGACCGGCGCGCGGCAATATTGACCAGCGGCACCAAATGGGCCAACGGCACCATCCTGCATTACTGCTTCTTCGGTGGCGATTCCCGCTATGCCGTGCCGAAGGAGCAGGCCGACGTCATCCGCGCCGCGTTCGATAGCTGGAAGGCAACCGGCATCGGGCTGGAGTTCCGGGAAGTGGATCAACTCGGCGACGCGGAGGTCCGCATCGGATTCTCTCTGGCCGACGGCGTGTCGCAATCGGCCGTCGGGCGGGACGTCCTGCGCATGCGGCGTGACGAGCCGACCACGGTCTATGGATGGGACCTGACCACGCCCTACGGCAACGGTACCGCGCTGCATGAACTCGGCCACGTCCTTGGCATGGAGCACGAGCACCAGAATCCGTTCACGGGCATCCAGTGGAACGAGGACAAGGTCTATGCGTCGCTCGGACGGCCGCCCAACAGCTGGTCGCGGGAGAAGACGTTCTTCAACATCCTGCGCAAGCTCGATCCCCACGACGTACAGGGCTCGAGCTGGGACCCGGACTCGATCATGGAGTACGAGTTCGAGGCCGGACTGATTGCAGTTCCCGCCAAGTACCAGACCGGCCTCGTGCCGTCCGGCACGCTGTCCGGCCCTGACAAGACCTGGGTGCAGCAGTGGTACCCGGCCGGTGCGTCCCCCGACCGGGTGCTGGAACCGTTCGACTCGGCCACGGTGCACCTCGGCGCGGGACAGCAGGCGGACTTCGTGATCCGGCCGACGGAGTCGCGCAAGTACACCATCAGCACCAAGGGCGCGTCCGACGCGCTGCTGGTGCTGTTCGAGCAGGCGGATGGCGAGCCGCGCTATCTGACGGCCGACGACGATAGTGGCGAAGAGCGCAATGCCAGCATCACGCACAAGCTGTTCAAGGGCCGGTCGTACGTGCTGCGCATGCGGGTCAACTACCCGGGCGACTCGTCGGCGGTCGCGGTGTTGATGATCTAGGCGCGTCCATCCACCTCAATCGGCCTTGATATTCGCCTGCTCCACCACCTTCTTCCACTTGACCGACTCCGCGCGCATAAAACTGTCGAAAGCATCGGGCCCCATCTTCGTGTAAGTCAGCCCCTGCGCTTCGAGCATCGTCCTGACCGTCGGCGACTGCATGGTCTTGTCGACCTGCGCGGCCAGCTTCTCCCGAATGGGCAGGGGCGTGCCGCCGGGCGCTAGCACCCCGGTCCAGTTGCGCACCTCGACACCGGGGAGGCCCGCTTCGGTGAGCGTCGGCGTATTCGGCAGCGCCTGCGCGCGCGCCTTGCCCAGCGTGGCAATGGGCACGAGCTGCCCGCCCTTGATAAATGGCAGCGCGGGCGCCAGCGTCGCGAATGACATGGCGACCTGGCCGCCCACGACATCGCTGAGTGCCGGCACATTGCCCTTGTACGGGACATGCGTCATGGACACGTGCGCGGTGGACTGAAACAGTTCCCCCGCCAGCTGGCTCGTGGTGCCCGTGCCGCCCGAGGCGAAGGTCATCTCGTTCGGCCGCGTCTTCGCGAGGGCCACGACCTGTGTCAGCGTTGTCGCCGGCACCTTCGGGTTCACGACCAGCACGGTTTCCGCATCGGCCACGAACGCCACGGCGGAGAAGTCCTTCGTCGCGTTGTACGGGATGTTGCGATAGATGAGCGGGTTCACGACCTGCGTGCCGATGGTCCCCATCACGAGCGTGTGCCCGTCGGCGGGGCTCTTGGCCACGATATCGGCTCCGATATTGCCGCCCGCGCCGGGGCGGTTCTCGACCACGACCGGCTGGCCGAAGGCGCTGGACATGTCCGTCGCGATCAATCGCGCGAGCGCATCCGAGTACCCACCGGCGGGGAACGGCACGACGATGCGCATGGGCTTCGACGGAAACTTGCTGGCAGCTTGGGGAGCAGCTTGGGGGGAAGCGTCAGGGGCAGCAACGGCATGGCCGAGGGCGGCAAGGGAGAGTGCCGCGGCCACCAGCATGCGGGGGAACAGTGTCATGATCCGTTTCTCCTCAGAAGGACATCTCGGTAAGCGGCACCACGCGCACGCCCTGTCGCTCGAGTTCGGCGCGCACCAGCGTTGCCAGCGCCACCGCGGTCGGTTCGTCCCCGTGCGTGCAGAACGAGCGGATGGCCGACGGCAGCCGCTTGCCGGAGGCCGTGACGATGGCCTGCTCCTCGATAAACGACAGGACCTGCCGCGCGGCCACCTGTGCGTCCTTGATAACGGCATTGGCTTCCGTGCGCGGGGTCATCAACCCCGAGTCCGTATAGGTACGATCGACGTAAGCCTCCTCCGCGACCTTCAGCTCGTTGGCGTGCCCCGCCCTGACCATCTCCGAACACGCGTTGGCGACGAAGATCAGCTCGCGGTCCGCCGCGCGGATGCCGCGCGCGATCGCATTGGCGATCTCGAAGTCGTGGTGCGCCATATTGTTGAGCGCGCCATGCGGCTTGACGTGCGTGACACGCGTGCCTTGCGCGGCGGCAATCGCCTGGAGCGCACCGATCTGGTACGTGATCATGTACTCGAGGTCCTGCGCGTTCATGGCGATCTGCCGGCGGCCAAAGCCCCAGAGATCGTTGAAGCCCGGGTGCGCGCCGATGGACGCGCCGCATTCCAGCGCCAGACGAACCGTCTTTGTCATCACCGTCGCATCGCCCGCATGGAAGCCGCATGCAATGTTCGCGGACCGGATCACCTTCATCAGTTCCGCGTCATTGCCGATCGTGTACTTGCCGAAGCTCTCGCCCATGTCGGCGTTCAGGTTGATCTCGTGCTGCATCCCGTTTGCTCCTGTCGTGGGGGTATGACATTGAATGTAGAATCGGCCGGAAACTGTGTCCAATGCATTTATGGAGCGTTCATCGATGCATGTTGTGCATAAGCAGGAGCGGGAGGGGCTACCGTGGTCGATCTGAAGGCATTGCGCTGCTTCGTGGTCGTGGCGGAACTGCTGAGCGTGTCGAAGGCGGCGCCGTTGCTGCATATCAGCCAGTCGGCGCTGTCGCGGCAGATCCAGGGCCTGGAGGAGGCGCTCGGCATCCAGCTGTTCGACCGCGTGGGCAAGCGCCTGGTCCTGACCGCGGAGGGCGAGGACCTGTTCCCGCGCGCGGCGAGCCTCGTCGATCAGGCACTCGAACTGTCGTCGCGCGTGCAGTCGATGGTCAGGGGAGAGGTGGGGTTACTCAGGATCGGGGCGACGCCGCAGACGATCGAGGGGCTGCTGTCGGGCGTACTCGTTTCCATGCGGAAGAAGTATCCGTCGATCGAAACATCGCTGGTCGAAGGACCGAACGACTATCTGCTCGAACAACTGCAACTGGGCACGGCGCACGTGGCCATCGCGGCCCTGCCGGAGCGCCATGACTTCGAGTACAAGGAGCTTTTCATGGGGCGGCTGTTCGCCGTCGTGCCCGCGCAGCACAAGTTTCCGGCGGGGGAGACGGCCGACATCCGGACGCTTGCCACGCATCCGGTGCTGCTGCTGCGCAGGGGTTTCATGACGCGTAGCCTGTTCGACCGCGCATGCCTCGCGGCCGCCGTGAGGCCGCATGCGCTGCTGGAGAGCGATAGCACGCAGACGATCCTGTCCCTCGCGGACGCCGGACATGGCGTGGCCATCGTGTCCTCGACCGCGATCAATCACCGGGCGCCGACCGACAAGAGCCGGATCGTGTCGCTGACGCTGGACGGCAAACCGCTCGGTCAGATGATCTGCGCGGTATGGAATCCCCGGCGGTCGCGCTCCTCGATCCTGAATCCGTTTCTGCGGGAGCTCGACCAGCACGTCGCGTCGTCGCCGGTGTACCGGCAGCCGCGCGGCAGGCGAAAGTAAGCAACCAGCGAGCGAACCTCAGAGACTGCGGCGCAGGTGTGCCGTCTGCCGGGCCATGACGGCCTCCGCGGATTCGCCGACCAGATCGCGATAGACCCGCGGCGCGGTGGCCCCTTCGGTGCTGACGAGCAGGATGCGCGCCTCGGCGCCGAGTCCGACGTCCGCAAACAGGTCGCGATTCGCGCATAGCACTTCCAGCCCCGCAAAGCCCGCCGCGCCGGATTCCCCGGAGACCATGGGCACATCGCGCTCGCCGCCCTTCGCCAGCCGGATCATCGCCGCGATGGCGTCGTCATCGGAGATGGTCATGAAGTAATCGACGCTCTCCGCAAGAAATTTCCACGCAAGGGGCGACGTCTCGCCGCACGCCAGCCCGGCCATTACCGAGTCCACCGAGCCCGTGGCCACGGCCGGATAGCCGAGCCTCGCGCTCTGGTAGAGGCAGTCGGCCTGCTGCGGCTCGACGACGATAAACGTCGGGCGATCTTCGCCATAACGCTCCCAGAGATAGCTGATGATGCCGGCGGCCAGTCCGCCGACACCGCCTTGCAGGATGACATGCGTAAAGGGTGCGGGTGCCTGCCGTACCGCCTCTGCGGCGATCGCACCGTAGCCCTGCATGACGTCACGGGGAATGTCTTCGTAGCCATCGTACGACGTGTCGGACACCACCTCCCAGCCGTGCTCGGCGGCAAGGCGTGCGGCTTCTTCCACGGACGCGTCGTAGTTGCCGGCAATGCGCACGATCTTCGCGCCGTATGCGGCGATCGCTTCCTCGCGTTCGAGACTCACATTGGCGTGCAGTACGATCACGCACGCGCAGCCGATAGTCTTCGCCGCGGCGGCCAGGGCGCGGCCATGGTTGCCGTCCGTCGCGCTGATGACGGTGAAATCTTTCACGAGGTCGGCGTACGCGCCCCGGATCAGCTGGCTGGGGTCGATATCCATCTCCGGCCAGCGGCGCAGGATCAGCCGAAGCAGCGCCACGGGCGCGCCCAGCGCCTTGAAGCTCCCGAGCGGCGAACGGACCGATTCGTCCTTCACATGGATCTGTGCCACGCCCAGACGGCTGGCCTGATCGGGCAGGGCATGAAGCGGCGTCGCGGCGTCGGCCAGTTGGTCCCATGCCGATAGCCAGCGCAGGCTCTCGTCGGCGGCGGCCATGTTCATGATCTGGCGCAACGCGGTGGGGTACGGCTTCAGCGAAGCATGGGGATTGGCGATAAGCATGGTCGAAAGTATCCGGCGGCAGAGCGAATTGGCGTGGAGCTACCGTACGGATGGTAGTGCCGTCACCGCGCACGACCGAATCGTTTTATCGGCGGGAAACGGGACAAACGTGCAAAATCGCAGGGTCGAGACTTCTTCCTCATTGCGCCATGGTTCTGGATTCCTATGACATCAAGCTGCTGAGCCTGCTCCAGGCAAACAGCAAGCTGTCGCAGCGGCAATTGTCGGAAGCGGTCAATCTGTCCCCGTCGGCCGTGAATCGAAGAATCGCCGCGCTCGAGGCGGAGGGCGTCATCACGGCGACGGTCGCGGTCGTCGACCCGACGGCCGTCGGGCGTCCCATCACGATACTGGTGGAGGTCAAGGTCGAGAGCGAACGGCTCGACCTGCTCGACGAGGTCAGGCATCGCTTCGTCGCGTGCCCGCAGGTGCAGCAGGTCTACTACGTGACGGGAGACTTCGATTTTCTGCTGATCATGAACGTCAGGGACATGACCGAGTACGAGGGGCTGACCCGGGAGCTGTTCTTCAGCGCGGGGAACATCAGGCAGTTCAAGACGTACGTGTCCATGCAGCGGTCCAAGGTCAGCCTCGCGGTGCCGCTGGCCTGATGTTTCCAGCGCGCCGAGCATCGCGAAGCATATCGACGGTGCGCTGGATTCAAAATAGAATTCCCGGAGACGCATCATTGCAAAAATGAAATGAGCAAGTTTCCGGATTTCGAGGGCATCGCGATGTTCGCCAAGGTGGCGGAAGAAGGCTCGTTCGCCGCGGCCGCGCGGTTGATGGGCGTGTCGGTGCCAACCGTCTCGCGCGCGGTCGGCCGGCTCGAGGAGCGGCTCGGGGGACGTTTGCTCAACCGTACGTCGCGGCAGCTATCGCTGACCGAATTCGGCCAGAACGTGGCCAGCAGGGCCGGCGAAATCTATCGGCAGGCCGAGGAACTGGAAAGCGAGGCCATGGAGCTTTCCGTGAGCCCGCGCGGTCAGGTGCGCCTGGCCGTGCCGATGGCCTTTGGCCTGCGCTGGGTCGCGCCGCTGTTGCCGAAGCTGATCGAGCGGTATCCGGAGCTGTCGGTCGACCTGCACCTCTCCGATGCCACCGTCGATCTGATTGCCGACGGTTTCGATGCGGCGTTACGAATCGCCGTGCTGCCCGATTCGTCGATGGTCGCGCGGCAGCTCTGTTCGGTGACGCAATACCTCGTTGCATCCCCGGCGTATCTGGCGCGGCACGGACGTCCGCAGCACCCGCGCGATCTGGCGGGCCGCGCGTGCCTGAGCTACGCGTACCGGGCCCGCACGCAGGAATGGAAGTTCACCCACGACGACGGCACGCAGGAGAGCGTCGTCCCGCGCGGTCCGCTGCGCGTGACCAACTCGGAAGCGATGATCCCCGTGCTGCTGGAGGGGCTCGCCATCTCCGAGTTGCCGGAGTTCATCGCCAGCGAGTACCTCGCCGACGGACGCCTGGAACGCATCCTGCCGGCGTGGAACATGGCGCGGGGCGGACTGTACTTCGTCACGCCGTCCGCCCGCGCCAGACCGGCAAAGATCCGCGCGCTGTCGGATTTCTTCGCCGAGCATCTGTCCACACCGGTCTGGCAATGGCCTTGATGGGTCAGGACCACTTGTTCGGCGTACGCCCGTTCCGTTCGATGGCGCTCTGGAGTTCGGCCAGATCCTGCTTCATGAGGCCGCCTTCGTACTTGCGGCTTGCGGTCTGCGCATCGGTCAGCAGCGTGTCGAAGTTTCCGGAGAGCACCCTCGGATAGTCGCCGTCCGGGGCCAGATAGTCGAACAGGCCGAGCTTCTCGGGCTCCTGCGTACCGCGATTGGCGTAGAGGTCATACGTGGCACTGATCGACTTGGAATTCCGGGAGATCAGCGCATCGCTGCCCATGATGAAGCGGGTCGGATACTCCCTGATCAGCGCGGCCATGTCCTCGATGCGCGTCTTGCGCGCAGCCTCGTCGGCGGCCTTGCGCACGGGGTCCGTTTCCTTCGAAACGGGAGAGTAGTTTTCCGCCACGACGTCCCAGGACATGTCGATGCTGTAGTTATCGTGCTTCCTCAGCAGCTCGCGCAACTGCGCGACGTGGTTCTCCCCAGGCGGGGCGAACTTGCCGATGCCGCCCATGTGGGCATGCACGATCTTCGTGTTCGGATGGCGCGCGACCAGTTCATCGATCTCCTTGAAGTACTCGCCCTTTCCCGGAGACTTGGTCTTGATGCACGTTTCCGCGTCGCTGGAGTCGCAATGCAGCACCACCGGCATGCCGGAGCGGGCAGCGAATTTCAGGATGTCGTTGATGGGGGCCTCGGGACCGAAGCCGGCCTTGTAGTCGAGGTTCTGCTTCCCGACGAATTCCTTGTGCATCGTGATCTCGCCGATGATGTGGAACGTGTCGGGATATTCGCTCTTCAGCCTGAGCATCGACTGCACCGAGTTGGCGTCGCCGAGGTTGATCCCGGTGATCGCGGGAAAGATCCGGGGCGCCAGTTGCTCGTGGGGAGGCAGATCCTTGTCCGCTGCCCGGATTTCCGCATAGGCCTTGCCCACCTGCCAATCGACGCTGGTGTTGTAGTGCTGCTTCCCTTCCGTCGTGATGGCATCGTATGCCTCACCCGTCATGGGCTCGCCGTCGCGGTACTTGTCGTCCATGTAGTACGTCTTGCTCTTGTCCAGATGCGCGGAGCCGTCGGTGCCGCAGCAGCCAGCGTTCACCGCTTCGCCCTGGATGATCACGGACGGAATCGGAGCCCAGACGAATTTGTCCACGCCTGCCTGATCGAACAATGCAATCTGCGTGCGAACGTTCTCCGACAGGGTGCGCGTGACATCGGCGATCTGGGTCGCCGCGTAGCCCGGGCCGGGCGAGTGATTGTGGATGTCGTGACGCATGGTTTGCGAGCCGACCTCGGCAAACTGGCGCGGCGCCGCAGGCGTGGATCGTTCCGGTCCCTGCAGATGCCCCTTGATAGCCTTGAGCCGGCGCGTCGCCGTTGCCCCGGCTTCTGATTGTCCCGCTGCGTCGCTGCGTTTGTCGACGCGCGCGGAGAGTCCATCGTTGCGCTCGCTCGCAAGGCTGCGCGATTTGCCCGGGGTGGGGGGGGTAGTGGTCGGCCTCTTGGCCAACGGAAGAGGATCATGCCATTCCGTCTGCGTGCCAGCGTTTGCGTACGTCTTCATGGTGGTGGTCCTTATGGTTGAACATGCGCGGTGTCCGCGCTCGTATGGACCTTAGTGCAGCGGTCGCGCCGGTCACGCGCGAACAGCGAACAAGCCGAGCCAGGAACGAAATCGCGCGGCTCGTCGGAATCTTCAACATTCCATTGAAAATCATTCCATCCACCGGCCACTAATCATTTGGTATCGGGCCACCCATACTCCGTTCACACCTTCTGATTCATCTCAACCGGAGTAACAGCCATGACCCAGCAAACGCTTCCCCTCGCCGGCAAGACCGCCCTCGTCACCGGTGGATCCCGTTCGATCGGGGCCGCCATCGCCCGGCGTCTTGCGGCGGATGGCGCGACCGTGGCGCTGACCTACAGCGCTTCCCCCGACAAGGCCGCCACGGTAGTGCGCGAGATCGAGGCCGCGGGAGGCCGGGCCCTCGCGATCGCGGCCGATGCGGGCGACCCGGCGGCCGTGCGTGCCGCGGTGAGCGCGACCGTTGCCGCGTTCGGCGGCATCGATATCCTCGTCAACAATGCGGGCCTTGGCCTCGGCGGCGCCATCGAGGACATTCCGTTCGAGACCTACGAGCGGATGATCGCCGTCAACGTGACGGGCGTATTCGTCGCGACGCAGGAAGCCGTGCGGCATATGAAGGCCGGCGGCCGCGTGATCCATATCGGTTCGTCGATGACACGCTATGCCGCATTCGCGACCGCATCGCTCTACACGTTGACCAAGGGCGCCATCACGGGCTTCAACCGCAGCCTCGTGCGCGACCTCGGCCCGAAGGGCATCACCGTGAATACCGTGCATCCCGGCCCGATCGACACCGACATGAATCCGGATGGCGGCCCCGTGAGCCAGATCCTCACCCCGGGCATCGCCATCGGCCGCTACGGCCAGTCGCATGAAGTCGCCGGTGTCGTGGCCTTCCTCGCCGGTCCCGACGCGAGCTTCGTGACGGGCGCCGACATCGTGGCCGATGGCGGCCTTACCGCGTGAGCAAATGAAACCAGAGAAGCTTCATATCGCCGTCACCTCTCTGTCATACCGCTGTCCCGATTGCTGACGACAATCGGCGGCGTCACATGGGCGGGTGCGGGAATCCCGAGCCGGGGCTCGTGTGGTGGCGGGCCTGCTGATAGTGGCTGCATCGCGTCAGGGTCCGTGTTCTCATTCCTCTAACACGACGAGATCCTGAATGCTTCGAGCCATCCAGTTGTATCGACGTTTCATTCGCGCATCGCTGCTGCTTCCTCTTCTTGTTGCGCCGGTCGCAGCGCAGGCGAGCACTTACTGGAGCGGCGTTACCCGCGCGCTCCCCACCTCGCCGCTGGGCAATACCGTGGCACTGTCGTGCCACAACTGCTACGGCAGCAGCACGGCGGCGACCGGCGCGCAGGTGGCGACTGCGCTGTCGCGTGGGTTCGACCTGATCGAGTTCGATCTGACCTCGCATGCCGACGGCCAGGTCTACGTCGAGCACGCCGATAGCGAAAGCGCCGTCGGCAGCTTCGTCGATGCGCTGTCGAATACCAATCTGCAGCAAAGCGACCGCCTGCTGTTTCTCGAGATCAAGGAAAAGTACGCGACGGCCGCCGCCAGCGACGCGATGATGCTCGCCGTGCTGCGCGCCATCCGCGATTGGGGCTATGCCAAGGCCGGCCGCCCGGTATTCCTGCGGGCGTTCATGGATGGCCGCCACAATCACCTCGTCCGTGCCAAGGCCCTGCTCGCGCAGTCGGAATTCGCGGGCATTCGCGATTACGTGCGATTCCATACGCTGATCGAGAGCGATATCCGCAACAACATCCGTACGACCAGGAGCCTCGGGTTCCATGGCGTGGAGCTCGAGTACCGCATGACCAGCCTGTTCGGCGCGCTGATGCAGGCGAAGATGCTGGGCCTGGGCGTCGGCGTCTACACCACGCCGGCGAGCATGGGCGAGCTGTATCTGTCGGCCCTGCGCGAGGATGTCGACTTCATCACGAGCGACTACGACCGCGGCGCGACGCCGTTGGCCACCTCGGCCCGCGCGCTGATCGCCGAGCCGACCTCGCTCGTGCATATGAACACCGCGCAGCAGACCGCATGGCCGCTCACGTACGCACGTACCAACGGCACGCGTTATGCAATCAATCAGAGTGCGTCCACGCCGACGCTGGAACAGCTGTCCGTGGCATCGGACGAAGATCGCGTGGGCGGCAGCATGGTGTTCGCGGGCGCGCAGTCGGCCACGACGTGGCAGGCCGACAACGACACGAACGGCGGCTTTATGGTCAGCGCGGTGGTCAATTTCGACGACCTGACGTCCGGCGCCACCGCGGCCATCGTCGCCAAGAGCGATTCGGGCGGCTTCGCGCTGGAGCAGGCCGGCACGCTACTGCGCTTCGGCGTGTACGTGAACGGTGGCTACCAGTACGCCACCGCGCCGCTGTCGCTGTTCAACGGCACCGATTCGTACTTTATCGTCGGCGCCTATGACGGCAACGGCGCGGTGCGCCTGTGGGTGAACAACGTCGAGCGGACCCCGTCGGTGTCGGTTACGGGCGGTGTCGGCCTCAATACGAGTCCGATCGTGATCGGCGCGGATCCGCAAGGCGCAACCGATCGCCGCTACTTCTTCCAGGGCAAGATCCAGCAGGTGATGGTGCAGCGCTGGCGCGATCACTGATCGCGTCAACCGCGACGGGCTGGCGTGTCACTTGACGCCAGCCTGCATGAACGACTGCATGAACTGCCGCTGGAACAGCAGGAACGCCAGCACGAGGGGGCCGACACAGAGCAGCGTGCCAGCCGACAGCACGCCCCAGTCGACCCCGGTCTCCGGCGCGGCGAACAGCGCCATGCCGACGGTCACGGGACGGCTGGCCTCGGTCTGCGTGGCGACGAGCGGCCACAGGAAGTTGTTCCAGTGATAGCTGATGGATACCAGCGCATAGGCAAGATAGGTCGGCCGCGCGAGCGGCACATACACCTTGAGCAGGATGCCGAGGCGGCTCAGGCCTTCGATGCGCGCGGCATCCTCGAGCTCCTGCGGCACCGTCATGAACGTCTGCCGCAGCAGGAAGATGCCGAACGCGCTGGCAATGTAGGGTAGTGCCACGCCAAGATAGGCATCCACCTGACCGAGCCGCGCGATCGTGAGGTAGTTCTCGGCGATCAGCACCTCGGGCATCACCATCAACTGCAGCAGCACGAGTCCGAAGACGATGCCACGCCCGGCGAACCGCATGCGCGCCAGCGCGAACGCCGCCAGCGTGCAGACGGCCAGCTGCAGCACGAGCAGCAGCGTGACGATGGCAACCGTGTTCAGCAGATAGCGCGCGAACGGCGCCACGTGCCACGCCTGCGGAAAGTTATCGAGCCCCCAGCGCGTATCGAAGCTCAGCCGCATGGCCTCGCCCCCGGGATGAAACGCCCCCCAGCACAGCAGCAACAGGGGCGAGATCCACAACAGGCCGGCCGCGAGCGCGGCCGCGGGTATCAATGCATGGCGAAGAGCGTTCATCGGTAGTGCACGCGATTGCGGGACAGCCAGAATTGAATGGCGGAGCAGAGCGCAAGCAGGGCCAGCAGCACTACAGTCAGTGCGCCGGCATAGCTCGCGTCCTGGAACTTGAACGCGATTTCGTAGAGGTAATACAGCAGCAGCGTGCTCGCGTTGTTGGGGCCGCCACGCGTCAGCACGAAGATATGGTCGACGAGCTTGAACGCGTTGATCAGCGCGTTGACCACGACGAACAGCGTGGTCGGCGCCAGCAACGGCAGCACCACGCGCCGGAGCCGATACCATGCGGAGGGGGACTCGAGCCGCGCGGCGTCGAGCAACTCTGTCGAGATCGATTGCAGCGCGGCGAGATAGAAGATCATGAAGAAGCCCGCCTCCTTCCAGATGGTGACCACCATCAGCGCGGGCAACGCGGTATCGGTATCGCCGAGCCAGTTGCGGCCGGTCACGCCGACGCCCGAGAGCAGCCGGTTCAGCAGGCCGATGTCGGGTGCGTAGAAGAACAGCCAGACGTTGGCGGCGGCCACCATCGGCAGGACAGTCGGCGTGAAGAAGGCGAGCCGCAGCAGTCCGCGGCCCGCATAGCGTTGATTGACCCAGAGCGCCATGGCGAGCGCCAGCACGACGGAGACCGGAACCGTCACCAGCGCATACCAGAGATTGTTGCGCAGCGCCTGCCGGAAGACGGGGTCATCGAGCAGCGCGGCAAACTGCTCGGCGCCCGTGAACGACGCCGGCAGCCCCGGCGCCTGCGTATGCAGGCTGTGCCAGAGGCTGCCCGCGATGGGCCAGTAAGTGAACGCGGCAAGCAGGACCAGCGCAGGCAGCAGCATGAGCCACGCCTGCGCGGCTTGACGGGAATGGCCCATGCAATCAGCGCTGGTAAGGCTTCAGCACGCGCTCGGCCTGCGCCTGCGCACCGGTCAGCGCCGCGCGCGGCTCCTGCTGGCCCGTGATGGCCGACTGCAGCGCATCTTCGAGCATCTTGCGCACGCGGCCCGACTGGTGCGTCGAGAGTTCGGCGGTGGCGACCGACAGCTGGTCACGCGCGACGAGGGTCTGCGGCACCTTCGCGGCGTATTCCTTGAGCGTCGGCGTGTCGTAGCTCGCGGCGCTTACGCCCATGTAGCCCGTGGCCACGCTCCATTGCGCCGAACGCTCGGGCGCGGTCAGGAACTTGACCAGACGGAACGCGGCACGCTGTTCGGCATCGCTGCCGCTCTTGAACAGGTAGAAGTTGCCGCCGCCGGTGGGCGAGCCCGGCTCGGTGTTGCCGGGCAGCGGCGCCACGCCGACGTCGAACTTGGCTTCCTTGAGCACGGCCGTCAGGTTGCCGGTGGAGTGCCACATCATCGCGGTCTTGCCCTCGACGAAGTTCTGGCGCAACGTGCCCCATTCGATCAGACCCTTCGGGCTCAGGCCGTCCTTCGACAGCGAGGTCCAGAACTCGAGCGCCTGCACGGCCTTCGGGCTGTCGAACATCGTGCGCGTGCCGGCCGGGTTCATCAGCGTCTGGCTGTTCTGCTTGGTCAGCGCGCCGAACATCCAGTAGGCGTAGCCCGTGGAGGGGATCATCACGCCCCAGCGATTGGTGTTGGCGCCGTCGCGCTGTACGAGCCTGGCGGCGGCTTCACGCATCTCGGTCCACGTGCGCGGCGGCTTGTTCGGGTCCAGCCCGGCCTGGCGGAACGCATCCTTGTTGTAGAACATGACGATGGTCGAGCGCTGGAACGGAATGCCCCAGGTCTTGCCGTCGGCGCGGCCGTTGTCCATCAGGCCCGGGTAGAAGCTTTGCAGCCACTGCTTGTCGTCGGGCGAGGTGGCAAAATCGTCGAACGGGCGAATGACGCCCATGTCCTTCAGTTCATGCAGGTCGATCGAGAACAGCACGGACGTCTGCACCGGCGTGCCGGCCTTGAGCGCGGCCAGTGCCTTGGTGCGCGCGTCGTCGTAGTTGCCCGCATAGATGGCGTTGACCTTGACGTCGGGGTTCGACTGCTCGAACTCGCCGACGAGCTTGTCCACGACCTGCGTGAGCGGGCCGCCGACGGACACGGGGTAGTACATCGTGACTTGCGTCTGCGCGGCGGAAGCGGCAAGCGGGGTTAGACCGGTGAGGCCCGCGAACGCGCCGAGCGCAAGCGCCAGGCATCGGGTTTTGAACGACATGATGGCTCCTTGAGGACGATGGGGGAAAGACAGGGCAGGTCGGCAGATCAGGATGGTGTTGCCGCGACGGGGTCGATGGGGAAGCGATGCTCGTGCTCGGCGGACCATTGCAACGCGAGCCCGCTGCCCGGCACCACCGCAACGCGGCCCGGATGCCGCACGAGCAGCGGCTGGCCATGCAGTTTCACTTCGATCAGCGTGTCGGCACCGTGATATTCGGCGCGCATGACGACAGCATCATGTCCATCGCCGGGTTCTCCGGGTTGGCCGACATCGATATGTTCGGGACGCACGCCGAGCCACGCGCCGCTGCCCGGCATGCGAATCAGGTTCATCGGCGGCTGTCCGATAAAGCGCGCCACCACGGGCGTCGCGGGTTTGTCGTAAAGCTCGGCCGGTGTGCCGACCTGCGCGATCTGGCCCTGATGCATGAGCACGATGCGGTCGGCCATGCTCATCGCTTCCACCTGGTCGTGCGTGACATAGACCACGGTCAGGCCGAGTTGCTGCTGCAGCTTGCGAAGCTCGGCGCGCATCTCCGCGCGTAATTGGGCATCGAGATTGGACAGCGGCTCGTCCATCAGGCACATCGGATGCTGCGACACGATGGCGCGCGCCAGCGCCACGCGCTGCTTCTGTCCGCCGGACAGCGCGCCGGGCTTGCGGGCGAGCAGCGCGCTCAGGCCCAGCAGGTCCGCCGCATGGCGTAGCCGCTTGTCCTGCTCGTCGCGTGCCACCTTGCGCGCGCGCAGGCCGAACACGATGTTGTCCGCGACGCTCAGGTGCGGAAACAGTGCGTAAGACTGGAACACCATGCTGAGCAGGCGCTGCGCCGGATCGAGCGCGGTGACATCGCGGCCGTCGAGGTGGATGCTGCCGTCGGTCGGGCGGTCGAGCCCGGCAATCAGCCGCAGCAGCGTGGTCTTGCCGCAGCCCGAGGCGCCGAGCAGCGCGATGAATTCGCCGCGTTCGATATCGAGGTCGATGCCGCGCAGGACGTCGTGATCGCCAAAGCGCTGGCGCAGCCGTTCGAGTCGCAGGTATGCCATGGAATGTCGTTCAGGGGGAGCGGGCGGGTTAGCAGAGATGCAGCGCGACATCCGCGCGTTCGCACAGCAATGGCAGGGCGGCCATCGCGTCGGTCGCCTCGTGGTCGGTAAAGAGGTGATCGACGTCGTGAAGCGTTCCGACGCGGCACGGAGCGTGATGCAGGTACTTGCTGCTGTCGAGCAGCAGCATGCGCACGTGGCTGTTCGATAGCAGGACGCGGCTCAGCTCGGCTTCCTCGGGCTGGAACTCGTAGAAGGTGCCGTCTTCGTCGAAGCCCGCCGCGCTGCACACCGCGACGTGCGCGCGAAAACGGCGCAGGAAGTCGAGCGACGCGCTGCCCATGACGTCGAGATCGCCGGCGCGCAGCCGCCCGCCGGCCACCCATGTCTCGATGCGCGGCTTGTCCGCGAGCGCGTGCACGGCACCGAGGTTGTTGGTCACCACGCGCAGCGGCAGATCGGCCGGCAACGCGCGCGCGAAGTCCGCGACCGTGGTGCCGTAGCCGAGGAATACCGTCGCGTCGGCCTCGAGCATGCCCACGGCGGACATCCCGATGCGGCGCTTGCGTTCGACGTGGTTCGCGCTGCGTTGCAGGTAGCTAAGGTTGTGCTGGCTCGCGGACAGGCTCAGGCCGCCGTGGGTCCGGCGCGCGAGCCCCTGCACGCTCAGCTCGTTGATATCGCGGCGAATCGTCTGGGTGCTGACGCCAAAACGGCTCGCAAGCTGCTCGGTGCTCAGGTAGCCAGCATCGTTGAGCCAGCCGAAGATCTCGCGCTGGCGCGGGGTTAAGCTCATGGCTCATTCGATCATGTCGTGTGTTCGAATGAAAATGTAAGCGGGCAATATGTCACTTCCATGACTTTCCCGTGGACGATTGGGTAGGTAATCTGGACGAATGGATCGATTGCGGCGCATCGGGCGCGCGATACTGCATCCATCGCATCCAACGAGGCTCGAGATGTCATCGCCAACTTCTTCTCCGACGGGCACCCTTCATGCCCTGCATAACCAGTGGCCGCAGGCCACGTCCGTCGATGACTTCCGCGCCAATCTCGCGGCCGTGCACGCGCGCATCGCGGCGGCCTGCCAGCGCGTGGGGCGCGACCCCGCGGACGTGCGGCTGCTGCCCGTCAGCAAGACCAAGCCGGAGGCGACGCTGCGGCTCGCGTACGCGGCCGGCTGCCATATGCTCGGCGAGAACAAGCCGCAGGAAGCCCACGGCAAATGGGAGGCCATGCGCGACCTGACGGATCTGCGGTGGTCGGTCATCGGCCATCTGCAGACCAACAAGGCAAAGCTCGTGGCGCAGTTCGCGAGCGAATTCCAGGCGCTGGACAGCCTGCGCGTGGCCGAGGCCCTCGACCGGCGGTTGCAGGCGGAGGGCCGCGCGCTCGATGTGTTCGTGCAGGTCAACACCTCGGACGAGGACAGCAAGTATGGGCTGGCGCCCGATGACGTTGCCGCATTCCTGCGCGAATTGCCGGCATTCTCCGCGCTGCGCGTGAAGGGGCTGATGACGCTGGCGATGTTCTCGGCCGAGGCCGATCGCGTGCGGACATGCTTCGTGCAGTTGCGCGAACTGCGCGACCGGCTGCGTAACGACGCCCCGGCGGGCATTGTCCTCGACGAACTGTCGATGGGCATGTCCGGCGACTTCGAGATCGCGATCGAGGAGGGCGCCACGGTCGTGCGCGTGGGACAAGCCATTTTCGGCGCGCGCGCGACGCCGGACCATCACTAC